>DATJGQ010000222.1:0-9938 GCA_035494815.1 Gemmataceae bacterium | reverse complement strand
ATCGGCCGCCCGGGGGGGACGAGGATAAAACCCGGACTCGCCACGCCCGGAACTTCGAGTTCGACCTCATCGCCCGCCGCCGGCGCCGCGACCGGCGCGGTCACAGTGACCCGACCTTGGCTCACGTCGGGGACAATCGTTAGAGACGTGATGTATGTCTGGGGCACTGGCTCGAGCCAAACGGTCTGCCAGATTCCGGTCGTCGGCGTGTACCAGATGCCGCGCGGCTGTCGAACCTGCTTGCCGCGCGGCTGCGTGCCGGCGTCCGCAGGATCCCAAACTGCCACGACGAGTTCCTGTTCGCCGCCCGGTTTCAACGCCGCGGTGATATCGAAACTGAACGGATCATATCCGCCGCGGTGCGTGCCGACTTCTTTGCCGTTGACCCAAACGGTCGTCTCCCAATCGACGGCGCCGAGGTGCAACAAGAGTCTGCCGGACGGGTGGGCTGCCGGCCGCGTGAACGAGCGTCGATACCACACCCGATCGTCAGGCGACACGCGCTTCATCACGCCGGACAACGCCGACTCGATCGGAAATGGGACAAGGATCTGCCCGTCCCACTGATCGGGCTTGGCTTCCGTCTTCGGTCGGACCGCGTACTGCCAGAGCCCGTTGAGATTGGCCCAGTCCTTGCGCACCATCTGCGGCCGCGGGTACTCGGGCAAAGCGTGATCGGGGCGAACGTCCCTCGCCCAGCGCGTCATGAGCGGGCCTTGCGCCGGCGCCCAGTCCGCGGCGGGTGTCGGTTGTTGACTCAGCGCGGCAAATGCGAGCGACGTGGCGACGAGGAAGCGCGGGAAAGTCATCGGCCGCCTCCGGAAACGCTCGCGGCCGAGCGTGCGAGCGCTCAGCCGCGAGCGGCAGCTCGTCGAATTACGCAACCTTCGGCGGGATCCGCATCGCGTAGAACGACCGCCACACGAACCACAGCCCGATCACGAGCATCACGACGCCAATGTACGGCGTGTAGTCGGTGCCCGCGGACGTCTTCGCCCCCTCCTTGATGGCGACGGCGATCTCCACCGCCAGGAGGCCGAACAGCGTCGAGAATTTGATGATCGGATTCAGCGCGACCGACGTCGTGTCCTTAAACGGGTCTCCGACCGTATCCCCGACGACCGACGCGGCGTGTAGCGCGGTACCCTTTTCCTTCAGGTCCACCTCAACCAGCTTCTTCGCGTTGTCCCAGGCGCCGCCGGCGTTGGCCATGTAGATCGCCTGGAACAGGCCGAAGATGGCGATCGCGATCAAGTATGCGACAAAGAAGTTCGGATCGAAGAAGGCAAACGCCAGCGTCATAGACATCAGGGCGATGAAAATGTTCCACATGCCACTCTGGGCGTACTCGGTGCAGATGCGAACGACCGTCTTGGAGTCTTCGAGGTCGGCTTCCTTCTTATCGAGCCGCATGTTCTTTTTGATGTACTCGACCGCCCGGTAGGCCCCGGTCGTGACCGCCTGCATGGAGGCGCCGGAGAACCAGAACACCATCGCCCCGCCGCAAATGAACCCGAGCAGCACCGGCGCATCCGTCAGGCTCAGGGCCAGGATGCCGTGCTTGCCTAGCAGCAGAATGATCGAAAAAATCATCGTCGTCGCGCCGACCACGGCCGTGCCGATGAGCACCGGCTTGGCCGTCGCCTTGAACGTGTTCCCGGCGGAGTCGTTCGCCTCCAGGTAGTGCTTTCCCCGCTCGAAGTCCGGCTCGAACCCGAAGTCGCGTTTGATCTCTTCCCGGACGCCCGGGATCGACTCGGTTTGCGCCAGCTCGAAGATCGACTGGGCGTTGTCGGTGACGGGGCCGTAGCTGTCCACCGCGATGTTCACCGGCCCCATGCACAGGAAGCCGAATGCCACCAAGCCGAACGCGAAGATCGATCCGACGCCGACCAGCGGCCCGCCCTTGAGCAGCTGCACGCTCATGATGTGGTCGAGGCCTTGGAGGCTCACGAAGTACGCCCCGGCCATCAACCCGGCGATCAGGATGCCCTTCCAGAACGCACTAAAGTTTCCCGCGACGATGCCGGACAAAATGGTGAGCGACGCGCCGCCCTCGCGGGTTGCCGTGACGATTTCGTGAACGTGCTTCGAATGCGAGCTTGTAAAAACCTTGGTGAACTCGGGGATGAGCACCGCGGCGAGCGTCCCGCAACTGATGATCGTCGCGAGCTGCCACCAGAGACTCGGGTACGATGTCGCCCCGACCTTCAAATCGCTGATGAGCAACCAACTCATGAAAAACGAGGTCGAGATGCACAGGATCGACGCGATCCAGATCAGGCGCGTCAGCGGCGCCTCGAAGTTGAACTCCTTCAGTCCCTTGTACTGCGCCTCCGAGATCGCCTGGTTCAGGAAGTATGACACGCCGGACATGAAGTCCATCAGGAAACGCATCGCGAAAATCCAGACGATGAGCTTGGCCTGGATGTCCACGCTCGGCACGGCCAGGGTGATGAACGCGATCAAGGCGACGCCGGTCACACCATAGGTCTCGAACCCGTCGGCCGTCGGCCCGACCGAGTCGCCTGCGTTGTCCCCCGTGCAGTCGGCGATGACGCCGGGGTTGCGCGGGTCGTCCTCCTTCACGTTGAAGACGATCTTCATCAGGTCCGAGCCGATGTCGGCGATCTTGGTGAAGATGCCGCCGGCGATGCGGAGGGCCGACGCGCCGAGCGACTCGCCGATCGCGAACCCGAGGAAGCAGACGCCGACCACCCGCCGGTCGATGAAGAGCAGGATGACGACCATCATCACCAGCTCGAGCGAGATCAGGAAAAGTCCGATCGACATGCCGGCCCGGAGCGGGATCTTGACCACGTCCCACGGCTCGCCGCGGAGCGAGGCGAACGCGGTCCGCGCGTTGGCCCACGTGTTCACCCGAATGCCGTACCAAGCGACCCAGTAGGACCCGCCCATGCCGACTACTGAGAACAACAGTACGAGCAGGATGGTCGGGAAGGTTCCGAGCGGCTCCGGCTCGCCCGGCTTCGGGGGCGCGGCGTGACCGGCTGAATACCACAGGTAAAACGAGATGCACACCGCGATGAAGGCGAACAGGGCCAGCAGGAACTTGCCCTGCTGGATCAAATAGGTTTTGCAAGTTTGATAGATGATTTCGGCGACGTTGGTCATCGACCGATGGGCCGGCAGCTTGTGGATCTGGGTCCGGAGGTACAGGCTGATGCCGAGCGTACCGCAGATCACCATCGCGCCGCAGAACAACAGCCACCAGGCGTTGCCCAGCACGCCCGGCAGGTTAAAGTGCTTGGCCCCGTTCTGGTAGAGGTCCGGGATGGCGAGGTCGGCCTCGCTCGCGGAAGCGCCGCCGGCGGTTAACAACAGGACGGCCACCGACCAGGCGATCAGCTTCAAACTCTTCATGGCGGCTCCAATATCTCGGTATTTCGCGTATGTCGGCAGCTAAATTACGGAGCCGGACAGGCGAAGTCTACCGTCCGGCTGCGGACTCTTCGGCCCAGTCGTGCGGCTTCAGGTACTCCTCCGTCAGCTCCGCTTCCGGCGATCCGGGCTCCGTTCGGAAGTCGTACTGCCAACGGGCGATCGGCGGCAACGACATGAGGATCGACTCCGTCCGCCCGCCGGTCTTGAGGCCGAACGTGGTGCCGCGGTCATAAAGCAAATTGAACTCGACGTATCGGCCGCGGCGGTACTGTTGAAACTGCCGCTGTCGGTCAGTGAACGGCAAGTCCTTGCGGCATCGCACGATGGGGTCATAGGCGTCGAGGAAGGAGTCTCCGGCGGCGCGGACGAAGGCGAAGATCGCCTCCAGGTCGCCTTCCAGGTAGTCGAAGAAAATGCCGCCCACGCCACGGGTCTCGTCGCGATGGGGCAGGTAGAAGTAGCGGTCGCAGGCCTCCTTCATTTGTCGGTAATTCACGAGCGGCTCGTGCCGCGCGCACACGTTCTTCCAACAGCGATGAAAGTGGATGACGTCCTCGCGGAACGGGTAGTAGGGCGTCAGGTCCGCGCCGCCGCCGAACCACTGGCGCGAACCCTTGCTCAGAAAGCGGAAATTCGCGTGCACGGTCGGTACGAACGGGTTGCGCGGGTGCAGCACGAGCGAAATGCCGGTCGCGGTGAACTGTCGTCCCTCGCCCGGGATCTGTGCGGCGAACTCCTCGGAGAACTCGCCGAATACCTCAGAAAAGTTCACGCCTGCCTTTTCGAAAACGCCGCCGTCGGCCAGGACGCGCGTCCGCCCGCCGCCGCCGCCGGGACGATCCCAGGCGTCCTCGCGAAACCGATCGCCGTCGAGCGCTTCGAGCCCCGAACAGATTCGGTCCTGCAGGTCGCGGAAATAAGCGGCCGAACGCTCCCGCATCAGAACGCCTCGCAAGAGTGAGCTTGGAGGCAATGATATGGAATGGCTTGAATCCGCCGGCATAGCGACCAACATGACGACGATACGGCGCCGGTTCAAACCGCCAGCGGCTCGAACCAACGCCGTTCGTCGTGACTGCGGATCGCCGATTCGCCGGCGTCCACCCGGCCGACATCGCTCTAGACCGCGAATGCGCTCGGGCCGGTGAAAGGCGAGGTCACGCTGCCGCTCGTCATGCCGAACCCCGGCGCGAAGGCGGTCGGGCCTAGTGCGGTAAGCGAATTCGGCGAGGGTATGCCCCCGCCAAACGCACCCACGGGCAGGAATGTCCCGCCCATGTTGCCGATGCCGCCGAAGGGCGTCAGCGAGTTGGGCGTCGTGCCGGTGTTGGCGGCCGCCGGACTAAAGAAAACGGCCGGCGTATTGGGGCCCACGAGGAAATTGCTTCCGAACACGCTCGGGAGGACCGGGCCGACAAAGGTAGTACCCGGCAGGCTGAAATTGTTCTGGCCGGTCACGGCCGTCGGCGTCCCGAATGCTCCTCCGCCCGGTCCCGCGGCATTCAGCGGGGCGAACGGATTGACCGCCGTCGTTCCTGCGGAAGCGCTATTGACGGGGATGGCGCCGGCCGGAGTCGATATGGTCGGGCTGGTAAAGGCCGGGACGCCAGCCAACGTCGGATTCGTGACAGCCGCGCTCGGTGTGGTGAGACCCGGCCCGAAAGGCAAGCCGGGGTTGAGGACCGTGCTGGTCAACACGCCGGCGGCGTTCAGTCCGAACCGACTTGTGGTGCCTCCTTGGAGCGCACTCACCGTGAATTGCCCATTGCTCACCGGCCCGACCGCGACACCGGTTCGCGACGCGGCGTTGAACGCAATGAATTGCCGGAGAATCGACCCGTCCGGTCGGAAGATGCGGATGTCCGGGCCGCCGCCGGGGACTGGGCCGGTAATGATCGAGTCTGTGGCGAGGTCGCCGATGCGGCCGGCGGCGACGTTCACGCCGCCGCGGAATGATGGGTCGTAGGCCATGAACGAACTCAACAAGCGGGTGGCGCCATTCGCCGTGTTCACGCTGAAGACTTTGACGTGCGGGCCGCCGCCGGCCACGGCGCCGGTGACGACCTCGACGCTGTTCGGGTTGCCGTCGAGTTCGGCCGTGGTGGCGTTCACTCCGCCGCGAAAGGCGGGATCGTAGGCGGTAATTCGGGCCAGCGTGCTTCCGTCGGCGCGGGATATTGTGACGAGCGGCAAGGCGCCCGCGGGGGCGCCGATGGCGCTAAACCCGAGCACGGCCGGGGCGGTACGGTCCTCCAAGTTGGTTAGCTGCAAGAGCGTGCGTTCGAGCGGCCGTCTCACTGGTCGCGCGGAGAGCGCGCGCCGTGTTCGCAAAGGCGTACATTGCGTGCCTCCTCTCGATGTTTATCCGATGACGACTGCCCGCCCCGCGCGTGTTCCGGTGCCCGCGGGGCGGATTACTCAAGAAATGGGGCAACCGTCGAGCCGACGGTGAAAGCAACATGAGCCGACGGCCTGGGCTGGGGCGACGGTCCGGATGGTCCGCCGCTCGGCCCACGCCGCCGGCTTTCAGACAACGCCTACTTCAGGACCGGTTGACGACCGCCCTTGCAGGTTTGGTCTGTTCGGCCACGCCGCCCGCGCCCTTTACGGTTTCGCTCGGGTGCCTCGCTTCTCCGATCTGGGCCACGATCGGCAGCCCCAGCAGCCAGGCGAACGGTTGCGTCATGCCGAGCGATCGTGCGACCGCACGCGCGGCCGACCAGCCGGTCGCGGTCGTCCCGCCGGCGGTGACGGCGAGCGCACCGGATGTCGGAATGGTTGCGGCGCGAGCGGATTTCGCCGCGGCGCGGTCGATGACGTCCGCCTGGCCCCAGACGTCGAGTGCGGCGACGGCGGCGGCCGCGCGGAGTTGTTTCTCGGAGGCGCCGTCGTAATTCACCTGGACCTTCGGCAGCCGCGCCGGCGGCCGCGCGAATACCCGCCGGATCGCCGACCCCGGCATCCACGCGCCCAATAGCAGCGTGAACATGAACAGGCTGAACACGATTAGACCCATGTTCAACGCGATCCCGAGGTGCAGCAGGATCGCGAACGTCACCATCACCAGCCGCATTCGCGTCCACACCAGGAACGGGAAACCGATCTCCGTGAACAGCGTGAAGATGACGGTCGCCGACATGTACGCTTCCCAAAGCCAGCGGTTGGGGTCCTGGCAGAGCCAGACCATCAGCCCGCGGTAGAAGGGCATGTGCAACGGGCAGAACTCCGGGTTGCTCATGCAGGAGAACGGTGCGGTGCCGTTCCACCAGGCGTCGCCCTTGAGCTTCGAAAGGCCGGCCGACATGTACATCATGCAGTAATGGATCTGCAACAGTCGCGTGACGAAGGTCGCGGAGACGAGCGGCTTCGGAACCGCGGGCTCCGGCCGCCGGCCCTCGCGGAGCGCCCGCTTGTTCTCGCGGTATCGGGCGACGAGCCAGTCCACGGACCAGGTCGCCCCGCACGGCGCCAACATCAGGTAGAACAGGCACAGGTTCATCATCGTGTCCTGGCCGAACAGCGCGACCGGGTTGCGCTGGATGTACGCGAGGGCGGCCAGCCACGTCAGGACCGACGTTACCCGCGTGCACACTCCCAGCGTGAACAGCAGGATCACGAACAGATGGATGCCGTGGAGCACGGCGACGCCGGTCGGCTCGGTCACGTGGTAGAACGGCGAGTAATACCAGTGACCTTTGGCGATGATTTCCTTCTCGTCCGGAGAGCAGCTCCACTTTTCGGCGTAGTCAAGGAAGGAGTTGCGGTCCGCCTGGTCGGACTTGTTCCGGACCTCTTCGATGAACTTATGCAAAAGTTGCCATTCACCGCCCGGCTGACTGATCAGATAGGTGAAGATGTTCGAGCGGGCTGTGCGTTCGCCGGGCAGGAGGTCGCACAGGGCGTGGGCGTCCGCCCGGAAGAGTTCGCGGTCGGTCGTCTTGAGCGTGAGCAGGTATTCAGGCAGCGCCAGGCTGGCGGCCTCGTCTTTCGGGTCCGCTTCCACCATTCGTTTCAGGTATGTATCGCGTTCCTCGAACGTGGGGGCCTTGAACTCCATGTTCATGAGGTAGCGCAGCGTCTCCGCCCGGCCGCCCGAGCCGTCGGGCAGGCTGTCGAGCAGCCGTAAGACGCGGTCCTGAGTGTCCCGCGGTGCGGTGGCCACCCGCTCGACGAAATTGCGGACGGTCGCCCGCTGTTGCGGGAACGGCGGCATCCGGTAGTGCGGCTCGGCGGCGCCCCAGTTCGCCGGCGGGACGAAGTTCGGCCACTGCCGCCGCTCCTGGTCCGCCTGCGCCGTGCTGTACCAGCCGTCCTTCCCCTCCAACGCCTGCAGGTCGAACGTGTAGGAGATGTGCACGTACAGCGCGAGAAGGCCCGCGACGATCCGCATGAGGCAGAGCGGCGTCGGGTCCGACGGCGTGAACCAGAACCGGCACCACGCGGCCCAGGCCCGCCGCACGGGGTCGGTGATCAAATTGCCGGTGGACTCGGTCATGGATACTCCCGCCTCACCCGTCGAGCGCTTACCGCTCCTCGAACGGATCGCTGCCGGCATGCACCGTGACGTAATTTCGAATATCCAACCCCGGCGACCCCGGCGGCCCGGACTTGTGGTTCGGCCCGCGGATGATCGGCACGATCCAGTAGAGCATCGGATCGTTCGGGTCGGTCAGATTGCCGTCGGCGTCAAAATCGCCGACGAAAAACGGGATGTAGGTCGTCGGATCGAACGGGTCCACCCCGTCGGCGAACTCTTTTTGCCCCAGCATCCGATGCTGCGTCAAATAGACCTTGATCGACTTCACGGCGACGTCCGGGCGACCGGTGCCATATGTTTTGGCGACGTGCCTGGCGTAGCTGGCCAGAATCTGCCGCGCGTGCTCATTCGGCATCCGGAACTGCTGCAGGTCGAGCAGCTCGGGATGCAGCGGGATCAGGCTGCGGTAATTCCATCGCGCGATCCGGAGATCTTCCGGTGGCCCGAGTGGCGTCGGGACGTTTTGATTCGCACGCTCGGTCAACGACAGCCGGCGGAAATACTCCACGCCGAGCGGGTCGAGCACTTCGGCACGGCGAGGTATCTTCAGCCAGTGAGACTGACCATCGTCGCCGTAGATGCAAAACCAGAGCACCTGCGCCGGGCCCGGCTGAGGCGAGTAGAACTGGTACGCATTGTTGACGTAGCAAAACTCGAGGTGCGGACGGAAGACGCGGGACCAGAGTTGGGCCGTCAGCCATGGCATCGGGTGCGGCGACGTGATCGCCGACAGGATCCCGCAAAAGTGATACAGCACGAAGAGGCTGATGGCGACTCGTCGCACCGTCTGAGGCAGCTTGAGCAGCAGCGCGGCGACGCCCGCGACCGCGGCCATCACGCCCATCATCACCCTGATCGCGTCCCAGTTCGGGTTCGTGCCGAAGAAGGCGAGCAGCGCGGTCACCGAGCCGATCGCAAGCACAACGCTGTCGTTCGGCCGCCGGGCGACGGCGATTCCTGTGATCACCATGCCGACGACGCCCGTCACCGCCGCGGCGAGATCGAGACTTGGGCTATACACAAGCCGCGCGACCACGCCGGCGGCGGCGATGGCTGCCCCAACCAGACCTTGTCGATAGACGCACCAAATCTCTGGCGTCAAACCGAGCACCTCCGATGTCCGTGCGGCGCTCGCCATGGTGGGTTTGGCTCCTGGAGATCGAAGGGATCAAACGCTGCCGCGCCATGTCGTCGGTCACTCGGCCCGCGTGTTGGCACCTTATAAGGATCGGCCCTGGCTGGCGATGGGGCGAAGAAGAAATGCCGGTCCGGGTTGCATCGCATTCCAGAGAGATCGGGCGGTTGGGGAAAACTTGCGCGCGGTATGGAATTCGCTACTCAGCTTCCCCAGTTTACGCGAAAGCCGCACCTTCATAGTGCGGTGCCCGCTGCGTTCTTTGACATCTGACTCGTCTGCAAGAGTGATCCGCGGATCCGTTATCAAAAATGCGCAACAAGCAAACAAAAGTGCGGGAATCTCCGTGCGCGAGGACGAGCACGGTTGCTCAGCTGGCGTTTCATGTTCAATCTGGCCAATCTTCCCAGTTTACTATTGACGATGCATTTGCCCAGACTTACTATCTGCCTCAGACGGACGAGTTAACGCCCATTTGAACAAATACATGAATGCCCTTCGGCCCTGAGTGACTGACTCGTTGCTTCCCCTCCGTGGGCCGGAGGTGACCCAGGACAAGGGTTCATCGATCACCGTTTTGCACAGGCTCCGGGCGCCAACCGCTCAATAGCACCAGTTGGCTCTTCACCCTAAGTAGGAGGTGTGGTGACGTGTACAGTGTCGTATTGATGATGGCGATGACAAGTTCGCCGGACATGGCGGCTTTCGGCCGCCGCAATGGTTGTGACGGCGGCTGCCACGGCTGCTACGGCGGCGGTAGCTCTTGCTACGGCGGCAGCTCCTGCTACGGCGGCGGCGGCTGCCACGGCGGTCGGAAGGCTCGCGGCCATGGCGGTTGCCACGGCGGCGGCGGCTGCCATG
>DATJGQ010000221.1:0-4874 GCA_035494815.1 Gemmataceae bacterium | reverse complement strand
CGCCGACTCCAGCGCCGACCGCAGTCGCTGCGTGTTCGCCCGCAAGCGGTCGCGCAACTCGTTTGTGCCCGCGACCAGCTCGAACGCCTTCTTCGCCCCGGCGACGATCGACGGCGTCAACGAATTGGAGAACAGGTACGGGCGCGACCGTTGCCGCAGGTAGTCGACCACTTCCCGCGAGCCGGTCGTGAATCCGCCGACCGCCCCGCCGAGCGTCTTGCCGAGCGTGCTCGTGATGATGTCGATGCGGTCGAGGACGCCGAGTTGCTCCGCGGCGCCGCGGCCACTGGGGCCGAGGTGGCCGGTGCCGTGCGATTCGTCGATCATCACCGCCGCCTGATGCCGCTCGGCGAGTTCACAGATTCCGGGCAGCGGGGCCAGGTCGCCGTCCATCGAAAAGACGCTGTCGGTCGCGATCAGCTTGAGCCGGCTGCCCTCGGCCTCCTTGAGCGCCCGCTCCAGGTCGGCGAGGTCGGCGTGCCTGTAGCGGAGACGTTTTGCCTTGCAAAGGCGGACGCCGTCGATAATACTCGCGTGGTTCAGTTCGTCGGAAATGACCGCATCCTCGTCGGCTAAGAGCGTTTCGAACAAACCGCCGTTCGCGTCGAAGCAGGACGTGTAGAGGATGGCGTCCGCCTTGCCGTGGAAGCGGGCGATCGTCTGTTCGAGTTCGCGGTGCAGAGTCTGCGTGCCGCAGATGAAGCGGACGCTGGAGAGGCCGTAGCCGTGCTGCTTGAGGCCCTCCTCCGCGGCGGCGACCACGTCGGGGTGATTGGCGAGGCCGAGATAGTTGTTGGCACAGAAGTTGATCACGTCCCGACCGTTGACGCGGATGGCCGTGCCCTGCGGCGATTCGATCTGCCGCTCACGCTTGTACAGGCCCTTCGCCCGCAAGTCCTCGAGAGAGGCGGTCAGGATTTGGCGGAGGTTGGCGTCACTCATGGGATGACTCGTACGGCTGGTGTGGTGCGGTCATTCTAGGCGCCGTTGAAGCGGGAGCGCGCGCCCCTAGGTTAGACAGTAGGGGAAGCGCGAGGAGCCCATCGTGCAGCCGTACGACTTCGAGAGCAGCGTCAGCTTTTGGATAATACAGGCGGCCCATGCGATCGAGCGGGCGTTCAACGAGGAATTGGCCCCGCACGGGATCACCATGGCGCAGAGCAAGGTGCTCGGCTGGCTCGCGCACGACGGCGAATTATCCCAGGCCGAACTGGCCGAGCGGTTGCGGGTCGAGCCTCCGACGCTGGCCGGCATCCTCGACCGCATGGAACGCGACGGCTGGGTCGAGCGTCACCCCGCGCCCGGCGACCGCCGCCGGAAAGTCGTTCGACCGACGAAGCAGGTTGAACCGGTGTGGGCAAGAATCGTTCAGGTCGCGCGCGCGGTGCGGGCGCAAGCCACGTCCGGCGTGGATGCCGACGACCTCCAGCGGACGTTCGCCGTCCTCGCCGCGATCCAGGCGAACCTCCGGCAAAAAGACGACGAGTCGGATTAGGCGGCCAGCTTCGCGCCACCGCTCGGCGTCCTGTTGTTCCACTTCGACCGCACCCACGGGATGATCGCGGGCGAAACCGAGAGCAGGACGACGACGATAATCACCTTCTCGATGTGATCGCGGATTTCGAACGACTCGCCGATCAACCGTTTGAACAGCGGATCGATCAGCGTCGGCAGCAGGTAGCCCAGGAAGATCATGCTCGTCACCCAGCCGATGCCGCCGAAGACGTTGAAAGTCAGGAACCGGCGGTAATTCATCCGACCGACGCCCGCGACGATCGGCGCGAACGTGCGGATGATCGGCATGAACCGGGCCAGGACGATCGTCTTGCCGCCGTGCCGCTCGTAGAACGCCTGCGCGGCCAGCAAATGGTCTTTGCGGAAGAGTCGCGAGTTCTCGCGCGTGAAGATCTTCGGCCCCGTCTTCCAGCCGACCCAGTAGCCGACGCTGTCGCCGCAGATCGCCGACGCGCACAGCGTGCCGATCAAAAGCGGCAGGTTCCAGCCGGTGTTCCAGGCGACGAGGCCCGCGGTGACCAACAGCGAGTCGCCCGGCAGGAAGCAGAACAGCCCCGTCTCGACGAAGACGATCAGGTTTAAGGCGACAAAAGCGGCGACGGTCATCTCGGGCTTGGCGAGCGTCGCCATCAGCGCCTGACTGTTGAACAGGTTGAGAAAGACTTCCTGGATCTGCGAGAACAATTCGCCCATCGGCCGGTACTCCGTCCTCGGAATTCGGACTCCTCACAGTAATGGAACCGTCATTTCCGCACAAGGCCGCGCGATGTCGCAGCGCAGGCCTTATAATGGGACAAAGCGCGTGTGGGTTGTTCCTCCGCCACCCGAAAAACAAGGAACCCGATCGATGACCGCGACCGCCGTCCGCGACGACCTCGCCAGCGAAATCCTCGA
This sequence comes from Gemmataceae bacterium, assembly GCA_035494815.1. Lineage (GTDB taxonomy): Bacteria > Planctomycetota > Planctomycetia > Gemmatales > Gemmataceae > DATJGQ01. The sequence continues at coordinate 2,465 of DATJGQ010000221.1, read as the reverse complement.
CTTGAAGGAGAAAATCGGAGCCACCATCTTGGCCCACTACTACCAGGAGGGCGAACTGCAGGAGTTAGCGGACTACACGGGCGACAGCCTGCAACTCGCCCGCGCCGCGACGAAAGTCAGCACACCGACGATCGTCTTTTGCGGCGTGCACTTCATGGCCGAGACGGCGAAGATCCTCAACCCGACCAAGCGCGTCCTGCTGCCAGATCTGGAGGCCGGCTGCAGCCTCGCCGACTCGTGCCCGGCCGACAAACTCGCCCGCTATCAGGAGATGCTGCGCATCAATGGCCGCAAGTTCCAGACGGTCACCTACATCAACAGCACCGCGGCCGTGAAGGCGCTCTCGGATTGGGTCGTCACCAGCGGCAACGCCGAGCAGGTCATCCGCCGCGTGCCGCCCGAATACGAAATCCTCTTCGTACCGGACCAGCACCTCGGGTCGTACCTCGAAGAGGTCACCGGCCGCAAGATGATCAAGTGGAACGGCTCCTGCATGGTGCACGAGATTTTCAGCCTGCAGGACCTGCTCGAGATGAAGCGGCAATACCCGGCGGCGAAGACGGTCGCGCACCCGGAGTGTCCGGCGAACATTCGCGAACACGCCGACTTCATCGGCGGCACGGAGGCGATGATCCGCTACGTCGGCGGGTTCGCCGAACCGACCGACTTCCTGGTCGCGACCGAGGCGAACATGCTCTGGCAGTTGCAGTCGAAGCACCCGCGGCACCGCTACCACCCGGTGCCGGGCATCACCTGCGCCTGCAACAAGTGCCCGCACATGGCGAGGAATACTCTCGAAAAGTTGCGTGATTGCATGCGCGACGGCCGCCCGGAGGTCACTTGGCGGCCGGAGTTCGACCGGGCGAAAGAGGTGCTGGAGCGGAGTCTGCTGAACCCGCCGCCGGGACAGCCGGTCCGTGTACCGGATGGGGATTAGTGCGCGGGCCGACACGCGGCATTAGCTAAGAGGTTGAGCCTATGATTACCCTACGCCTCGACGCCGACATTCCGGACGATCGCCGGATTACTCTCACGCTCCCGCCGGACGTTCCTGCGGGCCCGGCAGAAGTGTTTTTGGTGATTGCGTCCGCCGAGCAGATCCCCCCGCCCGCGCCCCCGCCGGCGCCGCTGCCGGACAAGTTCGAGCGCGAACGGGAGGCGTTCGCACGGCTGTTGCCGGACCTGCTTCACACGCAGCGCGGGAACTACGTCGCGATTCACGACGGCGCCGTCGTTGACACCGGCGCGGATCAGGTCGAGGTGGCCAAGCGCGCGTATGCCAAATATGGCAACGTGCCGATTTACGTCGGCCTCGTCACCGACGAACCCCAGCGCGTCGTGCGCATTCCACACGTCAAACTGATCAGGCGAAGATGATCGCAACGTACAAATACCGAACCGAATTCGACCCGCCGGCCCCGGTTATTGCAGCGCGAATTGCGCACCTCTCGACCGCCGTGGCCGTCGACGATTTTCCGGCGCAGATCGACCACGGAGCCGACCGATCGGTCATTCCGGCGGCGCTGGTCCGCAGCCTCGAGCTAGTTCCACTGGATCGCATCCCTGTGCGCGGTTTCCTCGGCAAGCCGGAGGAAATGTCGCGGTATACCGTGCAAGTGACTCCAAAGGGGCTGCGGCCGGTCGAGGTTGCGGTCTTAACGAGTACGGAGGAGCGGGTGATGATTCTCGGCCGCGACGTCCTCAACCACTTCCGCGTCGTACTTGACGGTCCAAATCAAACCGTAGAAATCAGCTAACCCGAAGTCCGACTCATGGCCGCGATTATTCCCGCGCGATTTCTGTTCCGCGTCGCCCATCCGTGTCGCTACCTCAAGAAGATGCCGCGCACGTCCGGCGAGCGACTCGTGGACCTGCCAGAATCTTGCCGGCTCGAAAACTTCGCGGCGATCGACGCCCGGAAGAACTTCGCCGACGTGCGGCTCGCGTGGAACGAAAACGGCATCGGTCTGCAAGTGACCGTGAGCGGCAAGGACGACGACCCGCGCGGGGACGCGGCCGACGCCAAACATTCCGACGGCGTCACGCTCTGGCTCGACACCCGCGACGCCCGCACCAGTCACCGCGCGAGTCGGTACTGTCATCAGTTCGCGTTTCTTCCGACCGGAGGCGGCCCCGACCGCGACGAGCCGGTCTTCGTCCAATCGAAGATCCACCGCGCCCTACAGGACGCCCCGATCGCGTCGGCGGCGGCCGTGCCGTTTCGGTCGGCCCGACTCAAAAGCGGCTATCGCATCGAAGGGTTCCTGTCCTCGGCAGTTCTGGCGGGATACGACCCCGACGAACACCCTCGGCTGGGAATTTACTACGCCGTTCGCGATTCGGAACTCGGGGAGCAGGTGCTCAGCGTCGGCCCGGAGTTCCCCTACGCCGAAGACCCAAGTCTTTGGGGGGTGCTGGAGTTAGTGAAATAACCGCCGGCGAGCGAATTCGCGTAAATCCTTAAT
>DATJGQ010000220.1:0-2001 GCA_035494815.1 Gemmataceae bacterium | reverse complement strand
TGGTTTGAATCGAAATGGGAGCATTCCATGATACCTCGTCGCCTTCGCCCGATTTCGTCGTTGTCTCGCCACGCGTCTTTGCGGATGCGCCTGACTCGCCTCGAGGACCGCCTGGCTCCGGCCGTGGCCACCTGGGACGGCGGCGGCGCCGACAACCACTGGACCACCGCGGCCAACTGGGTCGGCGACGCCGCGCCCAATCCAGGCGACGACCTCGTCTTCCCCGCCGGCTCGGCGGTGCGCCGGGCGAACGTCAATGACTTCCCGGCCGGCACGGCCTTCCACTCCGTTGCCATCCAGGGCCTGCGCTACCAGCTCAATGGCAACGCAATCGGACTGGCGGCCGGGCTGAGTGCGGACGTCCAGCCCTCTGCCGACCCGGCCGACGTGCCGGTGATCGACCTGCCGCTGACTCTCACCGCCGACCAGACGTTCTCCGGGCCCCAGGGACAGTACACGATCTCGGGGTCGATCGACGTGAACGGCCACGCGCTGACGGTCAGCGGCCCGGCGCGCGTCACGATTTCCGGTCCGATGACCGGCACCGGCAGTCTGAGCCTTCAGAGCCAAACCATCCTCTCCGGCAACAGCACCTTCTCCGGCCCCACCGTCGCGCAAACGTTTCTCACCGTCACCGGCACACTGCCCGGGCCCCTCACCTTCGCGTCCGGGTTGCTCTCCGGCACCGGGACGGTCGGCGACGTGACCGTTACCGGCGGCCAGTTCAGCCCGGGCGACAGTTTCACCCTGCCCAGGGGCATCTTGAAGTCGGGCAACCTGTCCGTCGCGGACACAGCCACGACGCAGTTCATAGTCCACGACAGCACCGCAACCGGCGTGGCCGTCACCGGCACCGTCCGTATCGGCGGGGAGCTCCGCTTCGGCACGGTGACCGACGTCGCGCTCCGGGCCGGCGACCAGTTAACGTTCATTAACAACGACGGTACGGACCCGATCGTCGGCACGTTTTCGCACTTATACGTGGGAGGCATAAACCCATTTTTGCCCATACCCGAAGGCGCGCTGCTCAATGTCTTCGGGGTCTGGACGCGTTTCAGTTATCACGGCGGGGACGGAAACGACTTCACGGCGACGGTCGTAGGGAACCCGGCGATCGCGGTCGGGGCGGGCCCCGGGGGCGTGCCGGTCGTGAATGTCTTCGATGTCAACAACACGTTGCTCGCCAGCTTCTTCGCCTACTCGTCGAACTTCCACGGCGGAGTCCGGGTCGCGACCGGCGACGTGACGGGCGACGGCATCGCCGACGTCATCACGGCGCCGGGCCCCGGCGGCGGGCCGCACGTCCGCGTCTTCGACGGGGTCTCGTTCCAGGTGGTTCGTGAGTTTATGGCGTACGACCCGTCGTTCTTCGGGGGCGTCTTCATCGCCACCGGCCTGACCAACGACGGTCACGCCAGCATCATCACCGGCGCCGGGGCCGGCGGCGGGCCGCACGTCAAGGTGTTCGACGGGGCCACCGGCGCGACGCGCCTCAGCTTCATGGCCTACGACCCGCGGTTCACCGGCGGAGTCAGCGTGGCCGGGACGGAAGGGTATAGCCTCTCGCACCTCGACTCGCACGCCGGCAGCATCATCACCGGCCCCGGTCCGGGCGGCCCGCCGGACGTGCGGATTTTTGACGGCGGGACCGGCGCCCTGACGGGGGAGTTTTTCGCGTACGACCCGGCGTTCCGCGGCGGCGTCAACGTGGCCGCGCGGGGCCCCGTGTACTCAACGCAGGGCTCAAACGTCGGCTCGATCGTCGCGGCGCCGGCGAGCGGCGGCACCGAGGTGCGGCTGTTCACATCGACCGGGCAATTGGGCCAGCACTTCTTGGCATACGACCCCCGTTTCGGCGGCGGCGTCACCGTTGGAGTGCAGATCAGTGACCCTTACACCTTAACGTTTGAGACCGGGACCGGGAGAGGGGGAGTGCCCCTCGTCAATGTTTGGACGGTGACCAGCGGCGGGACGACCCAGCGGAGTTTCTTCGCGTTCGAC
>DATJGQ010000219.1:0-4179 GCA_035494815.1 Gemmataceae bacterium | reverse complement strand
AGACCGGTCGCGCGGCCGCCGGCGTGCTCGAACTCGCCCGCAAGTGCCGCGACGACGGGCAGACCGAGACGGCGATCCGCTACATCGCGCAGTACCTCGAGTTCCGCCCGGCCGACACCGCCGCGCTCCGAGACCTCGCCGGCCTGCAAGCCGAAAAGGCGAAGACCGCCCCGCGGGAGACGCTCCGCAAACAATACGCGCGGCTGCTCGACCTGTACGAGAAGATCCTCCGCCTCGACCCGGCGGACACAGAGACGCGGCTCAAAGCGGCCGATTACGCGATCCTCCAGTTCCAATTCGCCGAGGCCCTCGGGCATCTCGACTTGCTGCTCCGCGAACGGCCGGCCGACGCCGATCTGCTGACGCGGTGCGGATACTGCCAGCAAATGGTCGGCAAGGTCGAGGCCGCGATCGGCTATTACCAGCGGGCGATCAAGTCGGACCCGACGAAGGTGTCGGCGTACGTGTACTACGCGGGCCTGCTGCAGACCCCGCTCAAGCGGATCGACGAGGCGCGGACCGTCCTCGATCAGGCGGTCGCGGCCGCGCCCCAAAGCGCCGAAGCGTACGCGGGCCGGGCGCAGTTCTCGCGCTCGCTCAACAAGATCGGCGAGGCGGCGGCGGACATTCGCGAGGCGGTGAAGCTCAAACCGGCCGACGGCACCGTCCTGCTGGCCGCGGCGGAGATCGAGCAACTCGCCGGCAACACGAAGGCCGCCCGCGCACATTTCCAGGAAGGCTATCGCCTCTTCCCGACGCACACGAAGTTCCTCACGGCCGTCGCATGGAACCTGTTCTACGAAGGTAAACCCGAGGAGGCGGTCGCCTCTCTGAACGTCGGCCGCAAGGCGAACCCGAAGGACATCGACGTCCTGACCTTGCTCATCGAGATGTATGCGCAGAACGGCCAGCTCGCCGAACTCGAGAAGACGCTCGGCGATTTGCGGGACGCGAAACCCACGGCCGCCGAGCGCTCTCTGATCGAGCACCACGCGCGGGCGGTCCTGTTCGGGGAGGCCCGACTGGCGATGCGGCGGGGACAATGGGTCGCGGCGCAAGAGACGTTCACAAAGCTTCGCGATCAGGCGCTGCGGACGCCGACTTTGTTCCGTCAGGCAAATGCGATGCTGGCCCATTGCGCGGCGCAACTCGACGACACCGCCGCCGAGCTGGACGCCTACCGCCGGATTCTCGACGCCGACCCGAACGCGGTGTCGGTGCGGCTGGAGTTCGCCCGAGCGTTCGCGCGGGCGCGTCGGCACGATGACGCCCGCGAGCAGTTCATGGTCGCCGTCGTGCGGCCGGACGCACCGGGGCGGTCGGTCGCGGAGTCGGCGCGGCATTTATTGCTTGCCGCTCGCGCGGACACCGCGGCGCGCCAGGCGCTAACGAAGGCCATCGACGGGTTGCGGGCGGAACAGTCGCCCAACGTCCTGCTCGCCAAGGCCGAACTGAGTCTCGACCGCAACCGGCCGGGCGAAAGTCTGCCGGCGATCGAAAAGGCACTGGAAACCAACCAGAAAAACGCGGCGTTGCACCTGGCCCGCGCGGCGTTGCTCGACCGACTCTACGGCACGGACCGGGCGCTCGCCGCACTCGCCGAAGGCGAGAAGTACGCCGGCTCGTTCGCCGATTTTCGGGTCGCGAAGGCGCGGCTGTATGCCGCGCGGATGGACCCGGTCGCGTCCGAACCGCTCCTCGCCCTCGGACAGGGTTTGGAACGCTACACGGTCGACGATCGCGTGCGCATCCTGCAGGAACTCGTCCTCGCGTTCCGCTCGATCGGCGCCGCGGGCGACGCGACCAGCCACCTGGAACTGCTCGCCCAAACCCGCCCCGATCACCTGATCGCCCGCGAACTCTTGGCCGCGACCACGCTGCGGACCGGCGCGACGGATCTCCGCCAGGCCGTGCTCCGCGAGATCGCCGCCGTCGAAGGTCCCGACGGTCCCACGGCTCAACGCGCCGAAGCGCTGCGACTTCTCTACGAGCACACCGGTGACGCGAACGGCCTGGCTAAGGCCCGGGCTCTCCTGCAAGCCGTGCTCAAACTTCAACGCTCCGACGCGGCCGCCGAATTCCTGTTCGGCCGCCTCGAGGAGCTGGCGGGCAACGGGGCGGCGGCCCTGACCCATTACAAGACTGCCGTGCAACTGCACCTGCTGGACGCCCCGTGCGAAGAGCTGTTCGCCTGCGCGGCCGGTCGCAGCGGCAAGCTCCCGGCGACCGTCCTGCGCGACCAACTCCCACTGGCGGAACATCTCGACGTGGATCGGCACCGCACCGTCATCCTCGCCGCGCTGCCTCTCTACGACGAGCCGGCGCGCGCGAAGCTGGCCGAAACGCTGACCGCCAAGGCCGACGCTGGCGACGCTACCGACCTCACCAACCTCGGCCGTCTCTTCACACGTCTGGGACTGTCGCAACAGGCGGAGGTCGCGTTCCGTCGGGCGTCGCAGGCCGCGCCGGAGTCGCCGGAAGGCTGGGCCGCGCTGGTCACGGCGCGGGCGAAACAGAATGACGACGCCGGCATGCAAACCGCAATCGCGGAAGTCCGTCGGGGCATGTCCGCGATTGACGCACACTTGCTCGTCGGTAGCGCGCTCGCGTCTGCAGGGAAACTCGACACTGCGAAGGCCGAATTCGAACAGGCCGCGGTACTCAACCCGGACGACACCCGCCCGCTCCGCCGCCTCGCCGGCCTCGCGATGGCCGTGCGGCGACCCGACGACGCTCGCGCCTTCCTGCAGAAACTGATCGACATGCCGCGGCCATCATCGGCCGATGACGTCCGCTGGGCCCGACGGAATCTCGCAATAAGTCTGGTCGCGTTCGCGCCGTCGAAGGTCCAATTCGAGCGAGCCAGGCAACTCGTCGCGGCCAACGCGGTCAACGGCGAGTACTTCGAGGACGACCAGCGGGCGCTGATCGTTATTCTCGCGTCGCAGAAGGGGCTCGCGGTCGCGGACGGAATCACCGCCCGGCAGGAAGCGATCCGCCAACTCGAGGCACTCGCCGCCAAGGGCACGCGCACGGCGGACGACGTCCTCATGCTCGCCAAGCTTTATCGGGCCGAGAATGATCTGCCCAAAGCGCGAGAGACCCGCACCCGGCTCAAGACGGAGTTCGCCGAGCACTATGCGGGGATTGCGTACCTGGCGCGGCAGGCACTTGCGGAGTACGACCTGGACGAGTGCGGCAAGCTTCTGCCGCTCCTGCGGAAACTCGGGCCCGGCCAGCCGGGCACGGTGGCGATCGACTTCCATTATCACGTCCTGACCGGCGCCGCGCCGCTGGGCCTGCGGGTGCTCGACACCTTCGTCGCCGCCGGCGAATCGGCGGAGGAGCAGACGGGGCGCGGCGTGCTCGTCGCCGACCTCGTCAGCGAACTGCTCAGCCGCAACCCGCTGTCGAGCCGGCCGGACGCGGCGTCGGCGTTGCGCCAATACGCGATCCGTCGCTATGAGCCGCTCGTGGACAAGAACCCGCAAGCGTTCCAGCGGACCGTCGCGTTGTTGTGCGAAGAAGACAAAACGCCGCAAGCGACCGACGTCGTGCAGCGGTACCGGAACGCCTTTCCGGTCGAGACCATCGCGGCGGCGATCGTCGTCGTCCAGCGCAAAGGCCGGGACGTGGATCAGAAAAGGACCGAACAATTCTTGAAGGAACTCTTGAGCAAGAAGCCGCTCTCGCTCGGATTGCGGTTGGCGCTGGCCGATTTCTATGACTACGCCGGCCGGCATGACGAGTCGATCCGGCTCTATCGGGAGGTGCTGGCGAAGGACCCGACGAACGTCGCGGCGCTCAACAACCTCGCTTGGGTGCTCTCGTACGACCGCCGGGAGACGACGCGGATTACCGAGGCGCTCGCACGCATTCAAAAGGCGATCGACCTGGCCGGGCCACTCGACGAACTGCTGGACACCCGGGCCCGCATCCTGTTCGAGGCGGGACAGCCGGAGTCGGCTTTGCGGGACTTGAACGAGGCGATTTGCGAGACGCCGTCGGCGCAGCGGTACGCGGATCTCGCTTCGATGTTACGGCGCGCGGGCAAGCCGGTCGAGGCCGACAAAGCGATCGCCGAGGCGAAACGGCAGGGGCTGGTGGCCGCGGAGGCGCGCTGAGTTTTTCATTCGTTTCGCCGGCGGGCGAGGCTTTGCGAGCCGGCCGCTGCAAGCG
>DATJGQ010000218.1:0-3001 GCA_035494815.1 Gemmataceae bacterium | reverse complement strand
CTATCGGCTGGCTCACGGTTTATTGCGGCGCGATTCTCGCCGCGTCCCTGATCGGCGGCTCGATCCCGTTTCTGGGCAAGGTGACGCATAGCCGCCTGCAGCTGTATTTGAGCCTTTCGGCCGGCGTGATGTTGGGCGCCTGTTTCTTCCACATTATGCCCGACGCGATGGAAATGTCGGGGGCCGGGTTTGGCTGGTGGATGGCACTCGGGGCCGTCGGCCTGTTCCTCATTGAGCGGTTTATCGCCCCGCACTCCCACGAGGTTTCCAGCAAACTCCAAGACGAGCACGAGCACGAGCCCGGCTGTGAACACGACCACGAGCACCGGGCCGCGCCGACCGTCGCCGGCTGGATGGCGGTACTCGGGCTGACGATCCACACGTTTATGAACGGCGTCGGACTCGCCGGCGCTCTCAAGTTTGACGCCGAGACGGGTTCTCCCGGGGTCGCCGCCTTCCCGGGCCTCGCGATCTTCCTAGCCATTGTTCTGCACAAACCGGCCGACGCCCTTGCGATCTCCACGGTCCTCTCCCGGAAGGGCGTGAGCCGGGGCCGCCTCAGCCTGGTCCAGATGGGGTTCGCGGTCATGGTACCGGTCGGGGCCATCGCTTTCATGCTGACCAGCGGCGCGATCGCCGAGGAACTCGAGAGCCAACTGACCGGATTTGCCCTGTCATTCTCCGCCGGGACGTTTCTATTCATCGCACTCTCCGACCTTTTACCGGAGGTGCAGTTCCACCGCCACGACCGCGTCCCCTTGTCGCTGGCGTTGATCGCCGGCGTCCTGCTGATGGGCGGGATCGGACTACTCGAAGGGCACGACCACGGCGGGCACGACCACGACGCGGCCCACCACGGCCACGACCATTCTCAGCACAAACACTGACGCGGGCGGGCGGACCCGTCAGGTATAATCCCGGGATGCAAGCTCAGCCCGCGGGTGAAGGCCCGCTATTCGTGGATCCGTCCACGGCCCGCTTGCGCGCCGCGTTCCGCGGCAAGCCGCGGGCACTTACCGACAAGCTCACGACCGTCGCCGAGGCCGTCTCGCGCCTGATCCGTGACGGCGACTACCTGGCCATCGGCGGTTTCGGCGGCGACCGGCTGCCGACGGCGATCGTCCACGAGATCGTCCGCCAGGGCAAGCAAAACCTCGCCTTCGCCGGCCACACGGCGACGCACGACTTTCAAATCCTCTGCGCCGGTAATCTCACGGGCCACGGACGGACGATCGCCAAGGTCGACTCGGCGTACATCATCGGCTTGGAAGCCCGTGGCCTCTCGCCGCACGCCCGGCGGGTCATGGAGTCGGGCGAAATCGAAGTGTGCGAATGGACGAATTATGCCCTCGCCGTGCGGTTGCACGCCGCGGCGATCGGCGTGCCATTCCTGCCGACACACACGATGCTCGGCACCGATACGTTTGCCAAAAGCGCCGCCAAGGTCATCGAATGCCCGTTCACCGGCGAGAAGCTCGCCGCGCTGCCCGCCCTGTCCCCCGATGTGGCCGCGATCCACGTGCACGAAGCCGACCGCTACGGCAACTGCCGCATCCGCGGCACGACCGTCGCCGACCTAGAGCTTGCTCGGGCCTCCAAACGACTGATCATTACATGCGAACGCCTGATCCCGCACGAGGAGATTCGCCGCGACCCGTCGCTGACGGTTATCCCGTTCTTGTGCGTCGACGCAGTCTGCGAGGTGCCGTACGGCAGCTATCCCGGCAATATGCCGTATGAGTACTTCTCCGACGAAACGCACTTGCGGCAGTGGCTCGAAGTGGAAAAGGACTTGGATCGGTTCAAGGAGTTCCTTGACGACCACATCTATGGCGTCCGCGACTTCGGCGAATACCTGCAGAAGTGCGGCGGGTTACCGCGCATGCAGGAGTTGCGGCGGCAGGAGTTTTTGCTGGACCGGGAATCGAAATGAGTTACACGCCGATCGAATTGATGATCTGCTGCGCCGCCCGCGCGTTGGAAGACGGGCGGACGGTCGCGGTCGGCACCGGCGTGCCGTGCGCCGCGGCGATGCTCGCCCAGCGGACGCACGCCCCGAACCTCGTCGTCCTCTTCGAGGCGGGCGGCGTCGCCCCGCAATTGCCGACCATGCCGATCTCCGTCGGCGACTCACGGACCTTCCACCGGGCTGTCATGGCGACGAGCATGGCCGACGTGATGCAGTTCGCCCAGCGCGGCATGATCGATTACACCTTCCTCGGCGGCGCCCAGATCGACGCGTACGGCAACCTCAATTCGACCGTCTGCGGCGACTATCGAAAGCCGATGGTCCGCTTCCCCGGCAGCGGCGGCGCGAACGATTTGGCGTCCTTCTGCTGGCGGACCATCGTCGTCACGCAGCAGAACGCCAAGCGGTTCGTCGAGACACTCGACTTCCTGACGACGCCGGGCTATCTGACCGGCCCCGGGGCCCGCGAGGCGGCCGGTCTTGTGCCCGGCGCGGGGCCGTATCGCGTCATCACCGATCTCGCCGTCATGGGATATGGAGAACAGACGAAACGGATGACAGTCCTGAGCCTGCATCCGGGCGTGAAGCTTGAACACGTCCGCGCGGCCACCGCGTTCCGGCTCGAGTTTTTGGAATCTCTCGATACGACGCCGACGCCGACCGACGACGAACTTCGCATCCTCCGCGAGGAGGTTGACCCACACCGTTACATCCTCGGACGGGCCAGCTGACAGCCGCGGCGGAAGTCGTCGGAGTTTGCCATTCCCCGTTCCCCCTGTCGCGCCCTACAATGTGCCCTAAATCATCGGCCCTCCCTCCCCGCCTAACCGAGGTCTCCGCCGTGACTACGGACCGTTACCTGTTTACCAGCGAATCGGTGTCGATGGGACACCCGGATAAGGTCGCCGACCAGATCTCCGACGCAATCCTCGACCACTGCCTGGCCGCCGACCCGACCAGCCGCGTCGCCTGCGAAACGCTGGTCACGACCGACCTGGTCGTCGTCGCCGGCGAGATCACATCGAAGGCCGA
>DATJGQ010000217.1:0-4968 GCA_035494815.1 Gemmataceae bacterium | reverse complement strand
CGACCGGTCGGAGTTCGACCGGGTGATCGCCGCCGGCGGCTACGTGAGCGTCAACACCGGCGGGGCCCCCGACGGGAATACGCTGCCGATCTCGCAGACGGCGCAGGAGGCGGCGATGGACGCGGCCGCGTGCATCGCCTGCGGGGCGTGCGTGGCGGCGTGCAAGAACGCCTCCGCGATGCTGTTCGTGTCGGCGAAAGTCGGCCACCTGGCGCACCTGCCGCAGGGCGAGCCCGAACGCCGAGCCCGGGCCTTGCGCATGGTCGCCCGGCACGACCAGGAAGGGTTCGGCTCCTGCACGAACTACTACGAGTGCGAAGCCGCCTGCCCGAAGGAGATCAGCGTCAAAAACATCGCACTTTTGAACCGCGAATACGCGAAGGCGGCCGTCACGGGGGTCGAATGACTTCGGCGTGACGCGATACCACTCAAGACGGTAGAATCCCGGCAACTTTGCCGTTGGAGGTCTGTGACATGCCGTCGCCGTTTCCCGGAATGGACCCCTATCTGGAGGATCCGGAACTCTGGCCGGATGTCCATCACGAACTCGTCTCGGTGTTGCGCGAGGGGATCAACAAGGGGCTGAGCCCCCGCTATGTGGCACGACTGGAGGTGCGGGTTTTCCTCGCCTCCGAAACCGACTTCGACCAGCCGTTTCGCCGCGTGCCGGATGTGCGCATTCAAGCCGGCCGACCGTCGAGCCGGCGGCCGCCCGCCCCGAAGGCCCTCGCGGCGCACGGCAAGCCGATTGAAATGACCACCATGGTTGACGACGACGAGACGGAAGAGGCCTTTATCAAGATCATCCTGCCGAAAACCGGCGAGGTGGTGACCGTGATTGAGGTCCTCAGCCCGACGAATAAGTCGCGCGGGTCGGAAGGTCGCGCCAGCTACACGAAAAAACAAACGGAAGTCTTGCATTCGCCGGCGCACCTGGTGGAGATCGATCTGCTCCGGGCCGGGGCGCCGACATTTCCCCGCGGTGACGTTGCGTGCGATTACGCACTTCACGTTTCGCGGGTCGAGCGCCGGCCGCGCGGAAAGGTCTGGCCGATCTCCCTTCGCAATCGACTGCCCACACTGCCGATTCCGCTGCAAGGTGGCGATCCGGATTTCGTAATCGATCTCCAGGACGTCTTGGCCACGGCCTACAACCGAGGGGCGTATAACGTGTCGGTGAATTATGCCGATGAGCCGGTGCCCCAACTCCGACCGGAAGACGCCGCCTGGGCCGATAAGCTGCTCCGTAAGGCCCGGCTGCGGCGCGCCAGACCCGCGCGGTGACGCGTCGGAATAACCCGAACGACCCGCACGGGCCGTCCGCCACGTCACGAAGGCGTTTCTGTCGTTCCCGACAAAACTGTTCCGCCCCGTCGCCCGTCCCGCCATTCCGCCGGCACGGGGTCTAACGAGTCTGATGCCGTTCGCACCGCCGCCCGATGATGGGACAGACCGCGATGGACTGCGCCCGTTTCCCCCCCGAGGACTTCCGATCATGCGACGGTGGACCATCCGCACACTCAGCGCGGCCGCCCTCGGCCTGAGTTTGGCCGCGGCCGCGCCGGCCCAACAACCCATGCCGCCGGCCGAGCCGGCGCCGACGCCCGTGGCCCCGCCGGTCACGCCGCCCCCACCCCCGCCTGCGATTCCGCCGGCTCCGATCGTCGCGGCGGACCCGTACGCGGCCGCCACGCCGTATAACCCGACGACCGTCGGCCGGCTCGTCCCCAACCCGCATTACAACCGCGCCAACTACACGATCCCCTGCGCCTACCCCAACCAGAACCTCGCCCCGCTCGAGCCGTATCCGAGAGACTTCGGCGGCAAATTCCTGCACTACACGGGCGGCAAGGGTTACGGCTGTGCAAACGGCTGTGGCGGCGGCGGCTGTGGTAACGGCGGCCTCGGCTGGCTCAAGCACAAGTCCTGTTGCGGCGACGGCGGCGGCTCCTGCGCCACCTGCCAGAACACCTGCGACTTCATCTGGGGCTCGTCGCGGACCTTCTTCGGCGAATCGTCGCGGGAGTTCTTCGAACGGCCGCCATCGGTGGACGGGCTCAAGAACCCGCACAAGGTCGCCAAACAGGGTAGCTACGTGATCGATCCGTGATTTTGGAACTCTGTCGTAGAATGCCTGTGGTGCGTCGGGCGTATCCCCCGGGAAACGTGACGCTGACCCAGGGCGAGCAACCGGCGGACGGCGCGGGGTCTCCCCGTCGCGGCCGCCGGTTGCCGTTTTCCGGGTGTCTTCCGTGCGGCGACGCGACGCACCCGGAGCAAGATGATGACGCCGTCGGGTCCGCAACGATCACTTTTGTCGCAACCGGCCGCCGCCATCGACCCGGTGTGCGGCATGACCGTCGATCCCGCCGCCGCGCACGGGCCACACGTCCATAACGGCCAGTCGTACTACTTCTGTAACCCCGGCTGCCTGCGGAAATTCCAGGCCGATCCCGAGCGCTATCTGAGCCGAGGGCCGGACATGGCGGCGATGTCGCCGGCTGTTCCTCCGGTCGCTCACGCTCCCGGCTCGCCTGGCACGCGCTATATCTGCCCGATGGACCCGGAGGTCGTTTCCGACCGCCCCGGGCCGTGCCCGATCTGCGGGATGGCACTGGAACCGGCCGCCCCGACCGCCGAATCCGGGCCGGACCCCGAACTGGTTTCCATGCAGCGGCGGCTCTGGGTGGGCATTGCTCTCGGCATCCCGGTCCTCCTTCTGGCGATGGGCGAGATGGCGCTCGGCCCCACGTTCGCTCGGATCGTGCCGCCGCACGCCAATCAGTGGTGGCAACTCCTTCTCACGACTCCGATCGTCCTCGGCTGCGGGTGGCCGTTCTTCGGGCGGGCGGGCGCGTCGCTGGCGAACCGCAGCCCGAACATGTTCACGCTGATCGCGCTCGGCGTCGGCACCGCGTATGCCTACAGCGTGGCCGCGGTCGTCGTCATGTCGAGCCACGGGACGATGATCGACACGTATTTCGAATCTGCCGCGGCGATCACGGTGCTCGCGCTCATCGGACAGGTGCTCGAATTGCGGGCCCGCCGGCGGACCGGGGATGCCGTCCGGGCACTGCTCGGCCTCACGCCGAAGACGGCCCGACTGGTCCTGCCGGACGGCCGCGAAGACGACGTCCCCCTCGACCTGATCCAGGTCGGCGACCGGTTACGGGTCCGCCCCGGCGAGAAGGTGCCGGTGGACGGCGTCGTCCGCGACGGCACCAGCCACGTGGACGAATCAATGCTATCGGGCGAACCGGAGACCGTGCCGAAGACCGTTGGCGATCACGTGTCGGCGGGGACCATTAACCAGACCGGCGCGCTGATCATGGAAGCCGAGCGGGTCGGGGCGGACACGCTCCTGGCGCAAATCGTGCGGCTCGTCGCCGAAGCGCAGCGCAGCCGGGCGCCGGTCCAGCGACTGGTCGATCACGTGTCGGCCGTTTTCGTGCCCGCTGTTCTGATCGTCAGCGTGATGACGTTTGTCATGTGGCTGCTGCTCGGCCCGGCGGAGAACCGCTTCGCGATTGGCATGCTGCACGCGGTCGCCGTTCTAATCATCGCCTGCCCATGCGCGCTTGGATTGGCCACGCCGATGGCGATCCTCGTGGGTACCGGCCGCGGCGCACGGGCCGGCGTCCTGTTCCGCGACGCGACGGCGCTCGAACGGCTCGCCCAGGCAAACATGCTCGTCCTCGATAAGACCGGCACGATCACGGGCGGGAAGGCGACCGTCGCGGCCGTTGAGCCGGCAGGCGGATTAACCGAGCAGGAACTTCTGCGTCTCGTCGCGAGCGTCGAGCAGGCCAGCGAACATTCGTTGGCCGCCGCAATCGTGGCGGCCGCCAAGGAACGTGGCCTGCCGCTCTCGCCGCCGGCGGAGTTCCAAGCGATGCCGGGTCGCGGCGTGACGGGCATCGTGGACGGGCGAAAGGTGTTGGTCGGCACCACGGCCTTCCTGCGGGAGAGTGGCGTCGTCATCCCCGAGGGCCGCGCCCCCGAGGCGGTCGAACGACAGCGCCGTTTCGGCCGGACGATCATTCGCACGGCCGTGGACGGCTCCTACGCCGGACTGATGGCCGTCGGCGACCTCATCCGACCGTACGCTGCGTCGGCCATCCGCGAGTTGCAGGCCGACGGCCTGTGGGTGTCCATGTTGTCCGGGGACGACCGGGAGACGGCTCTGGCGGTCGCCCGCCAGGTGGGGATCGAAAGCGCGGCGGTCAAAGCCGAGGTGTCGCCGGCGGACAAAGCGGCGGAGATTCAAGCGCTCAAACGAATCGGCGCCGTCGTCGCCATGGCCGGGGACGGCATTAACGACGCGCCGGCGCTCGCCGCCGCCGACATCGGCATCGCGCTCGGCACCGGCACGGACGTCGCGATCGAGAGCGCGCCCGTGACGCTCGTGAACGCGGACCTCCGCGGCATCGTCCGCGCTCGCAGGCTTAGCCGGTCCGTACGGCGGACAATCCGGCAGAACCTCTTTCTGGCGTTTATGTACAACGTGTTCGCGATCCCGGTCGCGGCCGGTTTGCTCGCGCCGCTCGGCATCACGATCGGACCCGTCTGGGCCGCGGCGGCGATGAGTCTGAGTTCGGTCTCGGTGATCGCGAACTCGCTGCGGATTAGTGGATAGTGGGTAGTGGATAGTGACTAGTGAAGAGTCTGGCTCTTGACTACCCACTACCCACTACCCACTAACCACTAACCACTGCTAGTCGATGATCTTCGTCGTCGGGTATTCCGCCGCCCAGGCGAACCACTTCACCTGCACCGCGTCTACCGGCTCCAGCATCGACCCCTTCAACTGCCCGTCGACGCAGCGGCCGGTCACGTCCCAGTGCGAGCCGGTCTCGTCGTCCTTGAACGGCGCCGGGGGCGCGACCCCGCGCGGATCCCAGGTGATCTTGCGGAGCGAAACGGCGCGGGCGCCGCTGCCGTCCGCGGCGGTCGCGGTCGGCTTGTACG
>DATJGQ010000216.1:0-12623 GCA_035494815.1 Gemmataceae bacterium | reverse complement strand
ATCTCCCCCGAGGTCAGCGTCGGTCCCGGCACCCGCCCCGTCAGCATCTCCAACACGGTCACGCCGAAGCTGTACCAGTCGGTCGCGAAGCCGTCGGCGGCGGCATCGCGGCTCAGTTCCGGGGCGAGATAGTTGGCTGTGCCGAGGACGTAATCGTCGCCCAGGTCGCGATCGGCCCCCGGACGGTGGGCGAAGCCGAGATCGACGAGAATGGCGGTCCCCGGGTCGGTCAGGCGGACGTTCTCTGGCTTGACGTCGCCGTGGATGAACCCGGCCCGGTGGAGCGCCGAGAGCCCGTCGGCCGTCTGTCGCGCCATCCAGACGGCGGTGCGGATGTCGAGCGAATACTCGCGCTGAAGCCGTTCACGCAGCGACTCGCCGCCGAGCAATTCGAGAGCGATCGCATGCGGCGGCCGCGCGAGATGTGCGTCGAGGATGCGAACGACGTGCGGATGCCGAACCGCAAGGAGGGCGAGGGCCTCCCGCCGGAGCAGCTTGATCGCGGTGGCATGGTCCGCCCACTCGTCGCGGAGCAGCTTAACGGCGCAGAGTTTGTCGGTATCGAGGCGGCGGGCCTTGAAGACGTGCGTCAACGGGCCGCCGCCGAGGGGCTGCAGCAGCTCATAGCCGGGCACTCGCGGCAACGGCGACATGGCAGGCCTGACATGGAACGGCACGAACCGGGGATATCGGTTGTATCGGCGTTTTCGGTCAGACGGGTCAACGAAAAAAGCCCGCGGGGGCCAGACCCCGCGAGCTTTTTTTCCCTTGTTCGGCGATCGGAAATTCAAACCGCCACTGGCTCTGGCTGTTTTGACGGGTGCATCCGGAAGAAGACGACGAAAACGATCAGCGCCAGCATGACTCCGGCCGCCGGGACTAACCAAAATGAGCGCCAGTCGACGATTCCATCGACGGTGAAGTGGCCTTTTAGCCAACCCGCAAGCAAGTTGCCCAACCACATGCCGACGCCGTATGTGAGAAATCCGAACAGGGCCTGCCCACTGGCTCGGATGTCGCGCGGCGCCTCGTTATCCACATGGATGAAACCCGCGGCAAAGAAAAAGTCAAAGCAGAAGCCGTGCAGAGCGACCCCGATGAGAACGAGGACGAAGGGAAACCCCTCGGGCCCGCCGTGCGCGAAGAGGAAATAGCGCAAACCCCAGCAAAACATTCCCAGAGCAAGAACCCATTTCATGCCCATACCGAAAAGGAAAAATGGCAGCAGCGGCAGGAAAATCATTTCGCAGACCTGGCCGATGGCCATTGTTGACGTCGTACTGGTCACTTTGGCGGCGGACTCGAGAAAGGCGCTCGTCGTGGTGTAGTAGAACGCCAATACGATCGTGATGGCAAACGAGACAGTGAAGAAAACCGCAAAGGAGGGATCGCGGAAGAGGCCGAGTGCCTTGACAAACGGCATCGGCTCACCCGCCTTGCCCGTTGGGGGCGTGTGCGGCAGCAGTAGACTGTACACGCCGAGCACCGCGGACATAGCGGCGGCCAGGAGCAAAGGCCCATTACTGGCCGAAGCCGGGATCACGATCGGTTGGCCGTCCGGACTTACGCCTGATTGCTTGAAGAGCGAATCTACGAGCAGGCCGGATACGATCCAGCCGATCGTCCCGAAAACGCGAAGACCTGGGAAGTCGCGCGTGGCGGTGGGAACGTGCGTCAACGCGATCGAGTTGGTGAGAGCGAGCGTCGGGTTATAGAAGAGCGCGTAAACCAACGAAACCGCGAAGAGCAGTCCGTATTCCTCAGGCTTCTGAATCTGGGCCATCCAGTAAAGCATTCCCGCGCCCAGTAAGTGCAGAACCGCCATCATTCGCTCGCTGGCGAACAAGCGGTCGGCGATGTGGCCGGCGAACATCGTGGAAATAATGGCGCCCAGCGCCATATTCCCCATCACCGCGCCGGCCTGGACGTCTGAGAAGCCCTTACCAGTCAGGTACGGGTAGAAATTGACGAACCACGCGCCCCAGATTGCGAACTCGAGAAACATCATGATCGACAGGCTGAGTCGCAGCCCGGGGTCAAGTCGCGGTACGGAGGATGACGCGGCTGTCTCGCTGCTCATGCGGGGACTCCGGATTCGCGGTGACGCGGCGTGCTCTTGCAGCGCCGCAAGAGGCTCCAGGAATGTAAGAGCCCGTCGCGGCCGCCGCAATCGAATTCCACCGCCTTTCCGGGCGAAAAAAGGGGAGCGGACGGTGTCACCATCGGGGATAATATGAAGGAGGATCGGCTCGCTGACTTTTGGAAATCATCGAGAGGGACTGCGTTATGTCGGTTGCCGAAGCCCCGCGGCCGACCGATGCCGAAGCGGCGTTCATCCGGCAGGCGCGTCAGATCGTCAACGACCTGATGCGGCCGAACCCGCTCATCTATTGGGCCGACTTCTTCTTGTCGGCCACGATTTCGTACACGGCCCTGTGGCTCTTCTTCACGACCGAACTCTGGTCCTGGACGTCGCTCGTCTGTTTCCCGATCGCGGGCTTCGGCCTTTACCGCACTTCGATTTTCATCCACGAACTGGCGCACATGCCGCCGACGCGGTTTCGGCTGTTCCGCACCATCTGGAACGCCGGCTTCGGCGTGCCGTTCCTGGCACCGAGCTTCATTTACACCGACCACCGCGCCCATCATATGAGCCCGACCTACGGTACGCCCGACGATTCAGAGTACTATCAGTTAGGGCCGTCACGGTTCGGCGAAGTCGTTCGCAGTTTTGTGATGTTGCCGATCGTCCCGTTCTACCCTTTGATCCGCTTCGGACTGCTCGGCCCCCTGAGTCTGCTTCATCCGGCGATCCGGCGCGTAGTCTGGCAGCGGGCGTCGTCGCTCGGCACGTTCAGTCCGGCATATCGTCGCGCCGACCCGGACGAATACGAGCGACGGATCGTGTGGATTCAGGAGATCGGCTGTTTCTTGGTCGTGGCCGGACTGTTCGGTTGTTTGTTCGCGGGCGTGTTCTCGTGGGCGGTGTTCTGGAAGCTGTACGCGGTCTACCTGTTCGTGATGATCGTCAACGCGCTCCGCGTGTATGCCGCTCACGGCTACTCGAGCGGCGGCGAGCCGATGACGTTCGTCGAGCAGATGCTCGACTCGACGACCGTCCAGGGCGGGCCGTGGTCGGCCCTGTGGGCGCCGCTCGGCATGCGGTTCCACGCCCTCCACCACTTGTTCCCGACAATGCCCTATCACACGATGGCTCGGGCGCATCGGCGGCTCATGCGGCAGCTGCCGACGGATTCGCTCTATCACGCGACGTTGCGGCCGAGTCTATGGGGGGCGATTCGGAAAATGATTCGAAGCGCAAATGTTTCGCCGCCCCGCGAGTCTTCGATCGGGGCGCTCGCGCCCCGCTCGAGGACTCGCGCAGCGGTGAAACAAGTCTTGCGCTAAGCGGCCGCCGGTAGGGCCTGCCGCCGGGGCAAGGCGCGCATGCGGAGTGGCCCCTTCGGCCGGAGTACGACCTCTAGCTGCATCTCAGGCTCGCCCTGGTCGAGCACCAGCCGGAAGCGTTGCAGAATCGTCGCCGCCAGCAACACGGCCTCCGTCAGGGCCAGGCTGTTGCCGATGCAGGTGCGCGGCCCGCCTCCGAAGGGGATGTACGAGTAGGGCGCGATCGTATCGGCCCGGCCGGGGGCAAACCGCTCCGGGTCGCAGACATCCGGCTGCGGGAAGTTCTGCGGGTTGCGATGGACGATGTACGGCGAAATGAGCACCCAACTGCCACGCCGTAGCGTGTGACCTCCCAACTCGACATCCTCAATCACCTCCCGGCCGAACAAGAAACCCGCCGCCGGGTAGAGCCGCATCGATTCCTTCACGACCATCTCGAGATAGCGTAACCGGTGCGCGTCCTGGCCCGTCGCCGGCCGGCCGTCGAGCACTCCGTCGACCTCCGAGAGCACCCGGTGCTCGACTTCGGGGTGCCCGGCGAGGACGTACCAAAACCAGGCCAGGGCGGCCGATGTCGTGTCGTGACCGGCCACGAACAGCGTGGCCGCCTCGTCGCGGACCTCGGCGTCGTTCACCCGATCATGGGAGGGGCCGGACGAGGCGGCCGCGAGCATCTGCCCGAGCATGTCCGACCCGAGGACCCCGGAGTTGCGGCGCTGACGGATGTGGGACCAGATCAAATCGTCCACCGCGCGGACCGCCCGGCGCTGGCGCAGCTTTCCCGGCAGGGGCAGCCAGTCCGGCAGCGCAAGCGGAAGGTTGGCCTCCCGCTGCATGTGCGTGCGGAAATCGTGGACGGCGGCGCGGAGCCGGGCCGCATCGCCCGACACGTCCGTATCGAATACCACCTTGGCGATGATCTGGAGCGCCAGTTCGTTCATCTCCTCTGCCAGATCAAACGGCCCATTTGGAGTCCAGGCATCGATGCGGCGGCGGGTGAACTCGACAATCACGGAGGCGTAGCGGTGGAAGTGGCGGGCATGAAAGCTCCCCTGAACGATCGGCCGGTGACGTGTCCAGGTCTGGCCCTCCGAGACAACGAGCCCGTCCCCCTCGATCTTGCGGAGGGCTTTCATCTGCCGGCCCAGCTTGCGAAAGCTGCTTGCTTTGGACGTAAGGACTTCGCGAATCAGAACGGGGCGATTGACCAGGTAGAGGCGGACCCAGCCGACGCGCAAGAAGGCAAAATCGCCATAGCCACGCGCGACCCGTTCGACGAACCCAAGCGGGTTGGCTCTTAGCGGGCCGTAAAAGGAAAGGCCGCAGAGTCGGTCGCGCGGCCCGGGCGGATAGAGCCTACGTGTCGCCATGATCGGTCCTACTCGCCGCAATTTCAAAGAGCTGGCGACGATAGCGTCCCCGACGGATCGGGAAAAGGCCAGTTACACTCGATAGGTCCGTCGCGCGGCGATTCTCATGAAGCGTTATTCGCCGTGGTCGCTTCGGATCATCGGCCTTGGAAAAACTTTCAACCCGGCCGCGGACTCATGGTCGGCAAAGTCAAACTGTCCGGACCCGTCTCACAGTCCGCCGGCCCGACCGGCGTTGCGTAGATTGAAATTCGCCGCCCGATGCTGCCGAATGAACCATCATTCTCGATTCGCAAGCGGATGAGTCGCCGCGGCACGATCCCGGAGTCATCAAGGATGAAGACGACTGCGCTTTGGCTTGCGGTGCTGGCCGCGGTCGCCGGGCTGATCGGAGCGGCGGACTTGCGAGCGATTGAGCCGTTGGCGACGAACTTCGGCCTCGGCACGATTCTTCACCCGGTTCACGAGCCGGATTCGATCCCGCACGCGAAAGAGTGGGCCCGGCTGCCGTGCCATAAGGATCACGTTTATATCTTCGCCGTCAACGGCGTGAACCCGATGTGCCTGGGGAATTTCAACGGGCTGTGCACCTATCTGCGAAACCAGGGGTTCCGCAACACCTATTTCGGCCAGCTCTATACCAGCAACGGGTTCGCCACCAAGATCCGCGATACCCGACACGACGACCCCGACGCCCGCATCGCGCTGATCGGCTTTAGTGCGGGCGCAAATTACGTCAAAGCGACGGCGAACAGTCTGGCGAAGGACGGGGTGCGGATTGACCTGCTCGTGTATCTGGTGGGGGATACGGTCTGGAATACGCCCGCCAGCCGGCCCGAGAACGTCGGCCGTATCCTCAATATCCGTGGCAAAGGGCTGATCTTCACGGGCGGAGACATTTTGGGGTTCAACGGAGCGGACATCGACGGCGCCCGCAACTACCGGATCGAGTGCCGGCACATCCTCGCTCCCAGCCGCAGTGAGACGTTGACGCTCTTGATGGAAGAACTGCTCCCGTTGGCATACCGGCCGAGCGCCGTGGCCGTGCCAACAAGCAGACCGTCCCATTGATCGTCGACAGCTATGGCACGTGCCCGATGCCGCCTCAGCCGGAACAATCGACCGTTCGAAGTCCGATTCGCGGCCGGACATGCCGTTGGCGCCGCAATCAGCGGAGAGGAAGGGATTCGATCGAGCAACTGATCCTAAGTCCCGGATTTACCAGCAACTTCAAAATAACTTCTCAGATAGCCAGCATTTCCGGCATTCTGGTCGTTCCCAGACATTCCCGGTTGTTCGCGGTCAAGGAGGTGGCCGACCGAGACAAATCCGGGACAACTTTTTGGTGCCGGGGCCAAGTGTCGGCGCTCGAGAAGACCGGCCGCACCGGGCGCCGCGGCTGTCGTTCAGCGCCCCGGATCGTCTTGGCGGTCGTCGCCGTCCTCGGCGCCGGGGCGGTCCGCGAAGCCGGGACGAAGTCGACGCCGATCGCAAGAAACGCCTCGAGGAAACGTGGGGCGAGATCGACGCCCTGCTGCGCGAGGCCCACGCCAAACTCCCGCGCAAACGGGCCAAGAAGTTCGGCACGATCTACGCTCGCTACTCTACGAATTTCCAGCACTCCATCGCAGACCAAATCCGCGCCTGTCTCGAAGTCGCTGTCCGCGAAGGGGTCTTCGTCTCGCGAGAGCACGTGTACTTCGACCTGGGTGTTCGCGGCGCCAAGGAGCGCCGGCCACGGCGGCCGTCTCGGGCGCCGTGGGCCAGGCGGTCCGGGAGGCGGTGGAGTCGGCTACGCGGGAGATGACCGCCCGGTGCGCTCCGCAGACGGCCGAGCACGCTCAGCCCGAGCTACCGCAGCGACGGCCGAGTCGCCGTTTGACGGGTCGATCGCAGGCTCTGACGCGACGAGTGTTCATGGAGGCCGGACGGCTGCTGCCGCGACTCGGTTCGCCGCTTGTGGCATCGGCCCGTCAGGTGTCGCGCGCCCCGGGGCGGTTCGCGGCCTGCGCCCTGGCCGGAGTCCTCGCCGGCACGACGGCCGGCGTCGGCGGGCCGCTCGTCGGGGCCGCGATGGGCGCGGCCGCCGGCGTCGCGTTCGCTTTCCGCGCGACTCGGCCGTCGTAACCGGTGGCGGCCGGGCCGGTACGGCCCGCGGCCCGGCCGCCGCACGGGAGGAGGGCCGGAGAGAGAAGGAAACGGATATGACCGCACGGCACAAGCTCAACGCGGCGTACGCGGCCGGCTCGCTGTTCGTCGCCGCCGTGATCGGCGGGGCGGCCCAGTCGACGACCGTTTTCGTGGTCGCCCTCGGTGCCCTATTGTGCCTGAACCTGGTGGCCGGCGACATTCGGCCGACCAAACCCCGCTAGCGCCCGACTTCGCCGCCCCGACGCGTCGGGGCGGCGCGAAGTGCATTTAACTTAGCCTTCCGCCGGTTCATGGGAGCAGAGCTTAGCGAGAACTGTCGCCGAGACTTTCACTATTTCCACGCGCCCCCTGGCCAAATGTAGTTGCCCACGGCGGCCACGTCAGCGGCAGAAATGGCGTCGCTGTTCGCGTCGACGAACTGGAATTTGACATAAGGCGCGTCCGCAAAGTAATCCTCCCACTCCGGGCGCGCTCTCGTGGCGGTCTGCCGGGTCGCCGCAGCCGTTGGACTCAGCGGCAGCGGCGACGAGCGACGTCGCCACTGAACCAGTCGACACGTGTTTAGAAACACGCCGTTGGGGCATGCGAGCCAACCCCGGGAATTCGACGGCTTCATCCAGTTCGTCCGTTCCGCTCGGCTCGTCGGGGCGCCAATCCCGAAAGCCGTCGCGCGCCATGCGGATGGCAATTTTTTCGCGGTCCACGCTCGTTGAGCGCGGCGCCTCGATGCCGAGCCGGACGGCTTTACCCTGAACTGCTACGACGGTGATGCGGATACCGCCGTCGATCACGATGGCCTCGCCCTGTTTGCGCGAAAGAACTAGCACGGGAACCTCCTTGTGGGTCGCTCCTCCGCCGGGCCGGTGCGGGCCGCGTCTGCGGGCGCATGCTGCGCGACGGAGTCCTTCACGGGAATCAAATCAGCAGGTGTTTGAGGGCTCGACTCCGCGGCACCTGTCGCGGCGGAGTTCGACAGCGGCCCTGCGTGGACCGGCGCTCGACACGGTCGTCGGGTTAAGCGCGGATAGAGGTGATCGTCACCCGAGCGGTTGACCGCGGGAGACACTCACCTCGAAGACGGCCACTACCGTCGCGTCGGCAGCGTCGAGGACGCGCGGGCGGACGTCCGCGTGATCGCGGCAACGAATAAGGACCTGGAGGCCGAGCAGAAAGCCGGCCGGTTCCGCGAGGACCTGTTCTTCCGGTTGAACGTCATCGCCATTCCGCTGCCGCTGCTCAAGGAGCGGAAGGAGGACATCCCGGAATTGGTAGCCCACTTCCTCAAGACCCGGCCGCTCGGCCCGCAACCTCACACGATTTCCGGCGAGGCGCTGGCCGCCCTCAAGCGGTACGACTGGCCGGGCAACGTCCGCGAGCTGGCCAACGTGCTGGAACGGGCGCAAATCCTCGCCGAGGCACACACCATCACCCCGGACGATCTGCCGGACCCGATCCGCGTGCCGGGTTCGGCGGCGGCCGACGAGCCGGACAACCCCTTCAATCTGGACATGGTCGAGAAGAAACTCGTCCGTGAGGCGCTGCAGCAGACGCATGGCAACAAGCTGGCGGCGGCGCGGATCCTCGGCATCAGCCCGCGGACGCTCTATCGGATGATCGAACGCTACGACATCGCGAACCGTGAACCTTGAACTGTGGACGGGAATCAGGGATTGCCGACTCCTGGATTAGACCCGGCCGGAATGCGCGGCAACCGGTCAACGGGCGTGGTGAAGCCGTAAACGGCGAGCGAGGCAGAGAAGAACACGCCCATCCAAATTCCGTTCCAGTTGAAGCACCACCAGTCGCCCGCGAGGACGTAACCCATCGCGCAACTGCCGAGCAGGGTGGCCAACATGATGGAAGCCCAGGCGAGCATGAGCCGGGGCCAGCGGACGACTCTCTGTCCACCCTGGTTCACGAACGGCAGGAAACCCATGGCCCATCCCTCCGGCCGTAGAAAGATCACCCACTTCGGCGTACTTCGCCCGAAGCCGGTGCGGGTCGCCAGCGACGAATCACGACCGACGGCTTTCAATCCAGCAGCCGCCGAAGCACGTCGGACATGCTGATCACGCCGACCAGCACACCGGCGGCGTCGATCACGAACAGCCGATGGACCCGCAATTGCAGCATCTCTTCGATCACCTGGCGGGCCGGCGTATCTGGCCGGACCGAAAACACCACAGGCGTCATCATGTCGCGGACCGGCGTGCTGTCCGCGACTTCGACCCGGGACCCGCCCGCCTGCTCGCCGACGGCCGCGTGCAGATCGGATCTGAGGTAGTACTCCGGGATCGGCCGGGCGAAGGCGAGGGCGTTGCGGTCGTGGATGAGAACGTCGGTCATGCTGAGCACGCCGACCGGCCGGCAGGCCTGGTCAGTCACGGGCGCGGCGCTGAACTTGCGGTCCACCAGTGTGGCGACCGCCTGGTGGACGGGTGCGGCCTGGTCAATCGAGACGACTTGCGCGGTCATCAGGTCAGCGGCCGTTAGCGCTTTCAGGGTCAGTTGCTTTCGCGGGCCCCGCTTCGCTGCGGGTCGCGGCTGATCGTCGGCGCCATGGGATCTCTCCTTAACGAGTAGGCTTACCGGACGGGCGGACGACGAGGACGGGCACGTCCGCGCCTCGGATGACCTTGTCCGCCACGCTGCCAAGGAACCAGCGGGTCGACGGTCCTCGAGCGTGCGTTGCCAGGGCGATCACGTCTCCAGTCCTGGTCCGGTTGAGAATGGCTGCGGCAATCTGTTCCTCCGCGACGACCACGGTGGTCGCCACCTGCAGCCCGACCCCCTGAAGACCGGCCGCCGATTTGTTCAACATCGCGTTCGCCTGTCGAATCATCTCGTGGAGAAACGTAGCGTCGGCAGCAGGCTGCGTTAGAACGTTTCCCTCCGCCATAATGGCTTGCAGGCACGGCACAGCGTAGAACAGTTCCACCGTGGCCCCGAATAGTCGCGCCAGGGCGGCCGCCGGGCCGAGCGCCGTTTCGGCGAGCGGCGACCCGTCGAGCGGAACGATGACTCGATGGAATGGGACATCCTTTGTCAATTTGGAACCCGAACGGGTGTTGTCGGCCGGTCGCACCACCAGTATCGGAATGGTCGAACGACGAATCAGTTCGTCCGTGACGCTGCCCAGCCAAAACCGGGACATCGTGCCGCGGCCGTGCGTGGTCATAACGATCAGATCGGCCCCCACGCCCGACGCGTGCTCGGAAAGAGTCGTAGCGACTGGCCCTTCAATGAGCGACGTGAGGACCTTCTTGCCGTAATCGGCCTGGCGGATGTTGCCGGCCACCGCCTGCCGTACCCGCCAGGCAGCCATGTCAAGGGCCTCCTGCTCGTCGCGCGGCACACCGGGATGCGCCGGCGGACTATTTGCGACCGGCGGCGCCAACACGCAAGTCAGACGGAGTGTCGCTCCTGCTCGCCATGCGATCTGCAGCGCCAACGGCAGCGCCTTCTCGCTCAATGAGGAGCCGTCCAAAGGGACGAGGATGTTGCGGAACATGATGACGACTCCGGCGCTGACCAATCACGCGAGACGTTGTCCGGCTTCTGGCGGCGACCACCTGCGGCCGCACACCTGGTTTAGCCTCCGTAGATCGTGACGCTCGTGCGCGGTTTTTGCTTTGCATCAGACTTTGATTGCGCCGCCGGAACCGGGACCTTCACCGTCAGTACCGGACAGGTTGCCTTGCGGAGAACCGACTCGGCAACGCTGCCCGTCAAGAGTCGGGCCAGTCCGCTACGCCCGTGGGTACCCATGACGATCAGGTCGCTGTCCGTTTCGGCCGCCACCTGCAAGATCGCTTCGGCCGGTTCGCCGACGACCAATCGGTGTTCGAGCGGCACGGAAGCGTCTGGGCATTGCACCGCTTCCAGCTGCCGCTTGGCTGCCTCAGTATTCATCTCGTCCTGTCCTGGTGGCACCGCTTCCATCCCGCCAAACGTGGCCAACGGCGATGAAAAGACATGCAGGACCATCAGGCGGGCCGAGTGATCGCGCGCCAAAGAGCAAGCGAGGTCGAACGCGGACGCCGACTGCTCAGAAAAATCGGTCGGATGCAATATCGTCTCGATTTCGGTCATTGCTCGTCCCTCCCTTATAAGTCCCGCCGGGCCGCCTGTGCGAACGCACCGGCGAGGCCGCCCGGTGACGGACCATCGTCGTGTAGGCCAGGCTTTGAACTCATGCGCTTCCATTGGCAAGTGTCATGCCGCCGGCCCCGCTGATGCGTGCCGTCCGGTGATTGGGCGCGCGTGTTCAGCAAATCTGTGATTGATCCGGCTGGGAAGGTATGAAATCCATAATGGTCTTGTGTCAACTTGACTCACTCGATCAAGACGCCGTGTCAAATGTCCCTACCCCTGCCAGCGGCGACCTGATGCTTGAATTGGCCGCGTTTCGGTCCGCGCCAAAGGGAACATCGTATGACGGGCGAAGTGGTCTACTTCTTCGCGTTCGACGTGGCCAATGACGTTCTCGCCGACCGAGTCGGCGTGGTGTTAGGCCAACGCCCGCGACCGCTGGAGTTGCGGTTGCGACACGCGGCGCCGAAGGACGTCTCCTTCCGCCGTCCCTGGGTCGTCGTGCCCCCGCTCGACGTCCGCCGCGCGGGGCAGCTCGTCCGGCCGCAAGTTCACCTCTTCGAAGTGGGCGTGATCAGCGTCATGATGCGGGTTGCGTTCGAAGTGACCGATTTGATCGCTCTCGAGGCGCTCCATGATCTCGCTTTGGATGACGGCCGTACTCTCGACCAGGTCGCCTCTGACCTCGCCGCAACCGTTTACCGGGACCTCGGGCCGGCCTTAGCCCGACCTTCCCCACCCGCCGAGCCAGAACGGTACACGGCGTTTTGTGTGAACGACCTGGACGGCCGCACCGACTTGGGCCAATGGTTGGACGAGGAGCGAACGCGCGCCGCCGCCCTGCTTTCCGGTCTGGCCCCCGACCGGCTTAGCGACCGCTACGTCGCCGACGTGCTGCGGCAGCAGTGGTCGTTGGAAAAGACCGACCTCGTCGTGATCGACTGGGACGCGGCCCTGGTCGTGGACCTGGTCGGGCCGTCGGACGACGTGTTGTACGTCCTCGAGGTGGCCAACTTACAGCTCGAAGAGTTCCGCATGATGGACCGGACGCTCGACCGCTATCTGAACCGCGCCTACGAGGACCTCGAGCGGCGCGGGGCGGTCACGTTATTCGGGTCAACGTCCGCCGTGCTGCGGCAGTTGCGCTGGTTCCGCATGGATCTCGCCAAGCTCGCCGAGGAGGTCACCAACATCACAAAGTTCGTCGGGGACTGGTACCTGGCCCGCGTATACGTCGGCGTCGGCGAGCGGTTCCACCTCGACCGATGGCGCAACAGCGTCGAGAATAAGCTCGGCCAACTCGACGAGCTCTACAGCGTCGTACGGGAGGAAGTGTTCGAGCGGCGACTCTTGTGGCTCGAATTGCTGATGGCAGGGTTCTTCGCCATCGACGTTATCGCTATTCTTTGGGGGCGACGATAAGGCCGTGGGGCCACCGCCACTCTCCGAGGTACCAGCGCCGCCGGGCGCGAGGGCCGTAGGTCAAGCCGAACCGTTTGAGTCCCACATCGGTAATCGCGGCCACCACCTCCTCGGGCGAGTCACTGATTACGAATCGGCGGAAGTCTTCGGCGTCGATGGCCCGCTCCATGACTAGGCGAC
>DATJGQ010000215.1:0-2039 GCA_035494815.1 Gemmataceae bacterium | reverse complement strand
ACGTATTCCCTGATCCACGACGATTTGCCGGCGATGGATGACGATGACCTCCGCCGTGGCCGGCCGACCTGCCACAAACAGTTCGGCGAGGCAGCGGCGATCCTGGCCGGGGACGCACTGTTGACGCTGGCCTTTGAGGTGTTAACGGACAGCTACCCCGCGGCGACGGCCGCCGCCTGTTGTCGGGAATTGGCCCATGGCGCGGGAGCGGCCGGCATGGTCGGCGGACAGGTCGAGGATTTGGCCTGGGAAAATCGACCGACGGGCGAAGTCCACGACTTGGAACGAATTCACGCCCGTAAGACTGGGGCGCTCTTCCGGGCGAGCTTGCGGATGGGTGCGTATACTGCTCAAGGCGAACGGGCGGCCGGCCCCGAACCGGCGGTTTCGTCGGCACTCGACGAATATGGCAAGGGCTTCGGCCTCGCGTTTCAGATCACCGACGATCTGCTCGACGTCGAGGGCGAGGCCGACCGGGCGGGCAAACGGGTTGGCAAAGACGCCGCCCGTGGTAAGTTAACCTACCCAGGTCTGCTCGGTGTTACCGAGAGTCGAAAGCGGGCCCAGGCGGCCTGCGACCGGGCGGTGGCCGCCCTCGCCCCGTTCGGCGAACGCGGACGAACCCTGCGGAGACTCGCCGAATCGGTTTTGTCTCGCGACCGTTGACGGTTCCCTCAGCAGATGGATCCCAAGGACTGGTCCGCCCGATCCGAGGAAGGTCACAAATGAGCACGATCCTGTCCGGCATCACCGGCCCGGCCGACCTGCAACCGCTCACGGACGAGCAGCTCACGCAGCTCGCGGACGAGATGCGCGACGAACTAGTCCGGGTGCTGAGCATCCGCCCGGCCCATTTCGGCTCGAACCTCGGCGTTGTCGAACTCTGCCTGGCCCTGCACCTGAGCTTCGATTTCTCGAAAGACCGGCTGATCTGGGACACCGGCCACCAGATCTACCCCCACAAGCTGGTCACCGGGCGATACCCGCAGTTCGGCGGGATCCGCACCCGAAGCGGGCTAATGGGATACCCGAACCCGCACGAGAGCGACTACGACCTGTTCATGACCGGCCACGCCGGCTGCTCGGTTTCAACCATACTCGGGCTGAAAGTCGGCGACGACCTGCTCGGCCGCACCGACCGGCACAGCGTCGCGGTAATCGGCGACGGCGCTCTCCCGTCCGGCATTGTCTTCGAAGCCCTGAACAACGCCGGCGGGCTCAAGAAGAAGCTGTTGGTCATCCTCAATGACAACAAGATGTCGATCTGCCCGCGGACGGGGGCGCTCGCCTCCGCGCTCGACCAGTGCCGGATGACGCACTTCTATCAGGATTCGAAGCGGCAGCTTTCGCGCTTCCTGTCAAAAGTGCCGCTCGTGGGCGAGCGGGCCAAGGACAAGCTCGAAGGCATCCGCGACGGGCTCAAGGCGATGATGTCCGGCGGCATGCTGTTCGAGGAACTCGGCTTCCGCTATTTCGGCCCGGTGGATGGCCACGACCTGCCGGCCCTGCGCCGCTGGCTCCGCGACCTCAAAAACCAGGACGGGCCGGTCCTGTTGCACGTGCTGACCGAAAAAGGCCACGGCGTGCCCCAGGCGAGCGAGGACCCGGTCACTTTCCACACCCCGCCGGTGTTCGAAAAAGTCGGCCCGCGGCGGTCCATCCTCTCGCTCAAGCGCGGCGGGGCCAAAGCATACACGGACGCGGTCAGTACGACCCTTCAGGACCTGATGCAGGACAATCCCAACGTCGCCGTCCTGACCGCGGCCATGTGCCAGGGGAACAAACTCGAGCGGATCCGCGACGCGTTCCCGGATCGGTTCTTCGACGTCGGCATCTGCGAGTCGCACGCGGTGGCGTTCGCCGCCGGCCAGGCCAAGGCCGGCTTGCGGCCGATCGTCGACATCTACAGCACCTTCCTGCAGCGCAGCTACGACCAGATCTTTCAGGAAGTGGCACTGCAGAACCTTCCGGTCACGCTGATGCTCGACCGCGCGGGTTTGACCGGTCCTGACGGCCCGACGCATCACGGCGCGTTCGAT
>DATJGQ010000214.1:0-2758 GCA_035494815.1 Gemmataceae bacterium | reverse complement strand
GAACTGGCGTGCGTGTGAGCACGCGATCGTGACGTCAAGAGCCCGGCCCGCGTCACACTTGACGCGGGCCGGTATTTACTTTTTGGGCGGTAGGACGCGGAAGACGACCTCGGCTGATTCGAATTGCTTACCCTTCCACGCAATGCGGTAAATACCCGGGTCCTTGAACTCGTTTCCGAGTCCCATGCCGAATTCAACGGACTCCTTCGGGCGAAGTTTGAGATCCCGGAGGTTGATCATTCCGCTGAATGTCCCGGTTCGCCGTATTAGTGGCCGCAGTTCCTTCCCGTTCACGATGATCTTTGAGTCGACCAGCTCCGGGTCAATGAGCTTGTCGCTGTCGTTCACGAGCGCGAAGAGTATCGTCAGTCCGGCGTTGAAATTTGCGTGGTCCGTGGCAATCACCGCATGACTGGCAGTAATCCCTGCCCATATCGGCTTTTCTTCGGTGTTCTCCTTCTCGTTATTGCGTTTCGGGATGTCGGCGATGGCAAAGCCGCCGATTAACGCGCCGACAGCGACGGCCGCGATGGAAGCACGGACGTTACACATGGTATTCAACTCCTCAGGTTAGGGGCTGCGCCGCCGCGACCTCATGTTCTCGGCTCAGGTAATTCAACCGCTCGATGCCGATCGTCCGACCTCGCCGATCCTTGACGAGGATGATATCGTCGTCGGCCTCTTCGCAGACGGTTTCGTTTGACGGGTCGTCGAACCACACCATCAACGTGTTGCCGACGCGGTCGTAGTACACTCTTACCTTGTCCACAGATTCCACGCGAACCACCCCCTTAGCAGAGTATAGCCGGGCCGGTTGGTTTATCCCGCCGCAACGGTACGACTCTTGCTCTCATCCCCAACGAACGGACGCCGACGAAGAAGTGCTCGGACGCCCATCAATCCTCAGTGAGGGATAATCATGGCCAGTCGAAAAGGACGATCGTGGAAGCTGGAACGAGCCGGGGTCAATCGCGGCTCGGAGCGATCTCGGTCGAACAAGTTCTCGAAGTCTGACAGTAAGTCCCGGCCGGCGCCCAATTCGCGCTCGAAGGTCTGGGTCGGCGGCTACAAGCGGGCCGACGGGACCAAAGTCGCGGGGCACTTCCGCGCGACGAACGCATAGCCGTGAGCGGCGGGGGCGCCCGGTCTGCCTAAATTACCGCCGCAAAAAATGGTATTGCACGCCTCGCGGCGCGATCGCTACATTCGGTCACCCCGATATTAGGCGGGCAGGGTCGCCCGCCGAACTCATCGCGCCGGTCCAAGGAGGGACGATCATGGCCAGTCCGCGCGCCCCGCGTCCGCTCATCGGCATCAACGCCGACTACCTCCCGCCCACCAAGTCCGCCGGGGCAATCGCCCGGCTGGCCGTCGGGTACGCCGACGCCATCTTCCAGTCCGGCGGCATCCCGGTCGTGCTCACGCCCTGCCCGAAAGACCTCGAACTCGACCCGATCCTCGACCGGCTCGACGGGATCGTCCTCACCGGCGGGCTCGACATGGACCCGCGGCGGGCCGGCCAGCCGACGCACCCGGCCGTGCAGCCGATGCCCGAACGCCGCGAGGCGGCCGACCGCCGGCTCGTCGAAGAGATCATGGAGCGGCAGATGCCGGTGCTCGCGATCGGCGTCGGCATGCAGATGTTGAACGTGGCCGCCGGCGGCTCGCTGTACCTGCACCTGCCGGAAGAGCAGCCGAAAGCGCTGCCGCACTTCGATCCCTCAGGCGGGCCGCACCGGCACACCGTCATGCTGGAGCCGAACACCAAAATCGACGAGGTGTACGGCGGCGGCGAATTGCGGGTGAACAGCGGGCATCATCAGGCGGTGAAAACGCTGGCGGCGGGGATGCGCGTCGGCGCCTTGGCCCCCGACGGCATCATCGAGGCGATCGAATCGACGGATCCGAACTGGTTCTGCATCGGCGTGCAGTGGCACCCGGAGTCGGACACGGCGTCGGCGTTGGACATGCAGTTGTTCGAATGCTTCGTGCAGGCGGCGGTCCGGAATGGGCAGCCGTTGGCGGTAGCCGCCTGAAGAATTTCAGATTTCAGATTGCAGATTGAAAGGCCATTCTTCCAATCTGCAATCTGAAATTACTCTTGGCACATCCGCGTGATGTACCGCATCATGTCGCGGACGGAAATCATTCCCACCGGACGCCCTTCGCGGACAACGGGCAGGTGGCGATAACCGCCGACGTCCATCTTTTGGAGCGCCACGGCGAGCGTGTCGACGTCGGCGACCGTCTCCGGCTTGGGTGTCATGTACTGACCCACCGCGGTCTTGCCGGATATCGCCTCGGCGTCGGCGACGCGGAGGAGCAGGTCCCGCTCGCTGAAAATGCCCGCCAACTTTCCGTCTTTGTCGAGCACGAGCACCGTGCCGACGCCCGCGTCCATCATGACTTTGACCGCGTCGCGCAAAGGCGTTTCGCCGCCGACGGTGACCGGCGGCCGGGGACTTAAGACCCGCACCGGCTCGTCCAAGAGCCGCTGCTCGACTCGGTCGTGCGGTACCGGCTGGTCGAGCGGCGCCAGATCGAGCTGGCACTTCTCGCAAGTGTCGTTTCCGGGCACGTTGTCGTGGCCGCAGCGGGGACAGATCATAGTGGCCTTTTATGATCAACTCGCGGAATGGCTAGAGGTGGACACGAAGACCGAGGCCCACCGGCAGGAGACTTCCCTGCCGGTAGGCCTCGGTCGCTCCGCTCCCTCGACCCACCCTACAAACTGCCGCCGACGCCACGTTACTCGACC
>DATJGQ010000213.1:0-7787 GCA_035494815.1 Gemmataceae bacterium | reverse complement strand
GCTGGTTGAGCAGCCAAGCTTGCGCGGGGAGGCCGTCGTAAGTCGCGCTCCAGTTCTGCGCCTGACCGTCGAAACCGCTGATGAAATAATTCGACCAGCCCCATTCCTCGGGGCCGAGGAGCTTGGCGTTCGGGTCGAGCGTCTTCACCATCGACGAATAGGCGACGATCCGGTCGCGCAGGTCCGTCAGTGTTTCCCCGACGGGGGCGATGTCGCGGTGCGTCGCGTACCAGATGCCCGGCTCGTTGCCGAGCGTGTAGTAGCGGACGCCGCCGTGCTGCGAATCGCCGAAGACGCTGATCAGGTGCTGAATCCAGGCCTGCTCGATCGCCGGACTGTTGGCGGTGTAGGCGTCGTTCGGGTTGTTGCCGGTGACGTAGCTGCCGTCGGCGTGAACGCCGTTGCCCCAGAGCGCGTTGTACGGGTCGGCGTAGGGCTGGCCGTTGTACTTCTGAGTCGAAAAGCTTCCGAGGATTGAGCGGTTCGCGCCGAGCTTGGCGGCCCAGTCGAAGAGGTTGAGTGTGATGCTCGGCTGGGCGCCGGCCCCCTTGGTGCTGCTGATCCAGGAGTCCATCCCCTGGCCGTTGCCGGTGCCTTGGGCGATGCTCTCGAAGTACCAGTCGCTACCGTGGTTGGTGGCGTCCTGTTGGTAGCTATACGTGTCGGACGCGTTGCCGCCGTTGCGGTTCAGACCGATGTTGAGGTCGCCGAGTTGCGCCGCTGTGGCGAAGGCGGTGCCGTAGATATTCGGATCGATCGCGTGCACGTTAGACGCGGCATTCACCGTCACCGTCGCGGGGACGGTGCGGCACTCCAGCGGCTCGACGCGGAGCCGTGCGGAGAGTGAGACGGTTCGGCGGGCACTAGCGGACATCCGGGACTCCTGACGTGAGACAAGAGGTGAGGTTAATGGCGGGCCGAACAACGCCGCGAAAGAGCGACCGAACGCCGTGCGGACGGGAGTCTAGTTCGAGCATAAGTCGCCGAAGCATGATGTCAAAAAGGATCGCGACGTTTGACCCGTCACAGCCGATCGCGACATTGGGAAGCCTCCGCGACTAGTACGGGACATTCCACCGATACCTAACGCCGGATTTGACCGCCATCCGTGGTTTCGAGTCAGGTCATTGACGGGATTCGTTCGGGAGCGGAAATCCGGCACTCGCGCCGGTCGCAGGTTTTTGTGGAAACGGCCGCTCGGCCCGCGCATTATTTCAGAACGCTTCTTGTTGTGCCAAATCTGTGGTGGGAGCGCGATGACGCCGACCCTGTCGCAGCATCCGACCGACGCCGAGTTGACGGCGTTCGCGCGTGGCCGGCTGGACCAGAGCGGCTTCGAGTGGATCGGCCGGCACCTCGAGGAGTGTGCCGCCTGTCGAGAGCGGGCCGATCGGACGCCGCTCGCCGCCGCAACGCCCGAACAGGCGACGCCGGACGAATTGCCCGAGATCGATCCGGCCGCGTTGCCCCCGGAGCTCCGCGACCATCCGCGGTATCGTGTCGTCCGCGCGCTCGGCCGCGGCGGCATGGGCGTCGTCTACCAGGCCGAACACCGCGTGATGCGGCGGCCGGTCGCGATCAAGGTCATTCACCCGGCGCTCCTGGACCATCCGACGGCCGGCGAGCGGTTCGACCGCGAGGTCCGCGCCGCCGCCCGGATCGACCACCCGAACATCGTCAAGGCGTACGACGCCGAGCAGGCCGGTGACTTGCGGCTGTTGGCGATGGAATACGTCGAAGGGTCGAATCTTGCGGACGTCGTCGCAAGAACCGGCCCCTTGCCGGTCGGCGAGGCGTGCCAATACGCCCGCCAGGTCGCGCTCGGCCTGCAACACGCGCACGAGCGCGGCATGGTCCACCGCGACTTGAAACCATCGAACCTCATGCTGACGCCGGACGGGACGGTCAAGATTCTGGACTTCGGCCTGGCGAAGGTCTTGAGCGAACGGCAAAGCGACGGTCTGACGCAAGACAACGTCATGATGGGCACGCCGGAATACATGGCGCCCGAACAGGCGCGGGACACGCGTGGGGCCGACATCCGTGCGGACGTGTACGCCTTAGGTTGCACGCTTTATGGTCTGCTCACCGGGCGACCGCCGTTCAAGGCTCGGGGGAGCGATTACTTGTCGGTCGTCATGGCCCATCTCGAACAGACACCACGGCCGGTGACGGACTTCCGCCCGGATGTGCCGCCGGCGATCGTTGCGCTGCTGGACCGTATGCTGGCCAAGGCGCCGGCCGACCGTCCGCAAGTGCCGCTGGAAGTCGCCGAGGCGCTCGCGCCCTTCGCCCAGCTTGTCGCTTCGGCCGCCAAGACCGCCGGGCTGGCGACGCCGACGTTCCCGAGCATTCAACGGTCTGCCGGGCGGAAGTCCACGTCTGGCGGAGTCTCGCGACGAAAGGGAATCGTCGCGATAGCGGCCGGACTGGCCGTGCCCCTGGCGATTGGCCTCTGGGCCACGGGAGTCTTTCGCAGTAAACCCGCAGACGGCACGATCATACTGACGGTCGCCGATCCGGGCTCGGACGTGCTAATCGACGGCACGCGAGCCGCCACGGTGGGTGACGAAGAGGAACCGATCGAAATTCGCCGGCCTTCCGGCACCTACGTGGTTGAGATTCGGAAGCCCGGGTTCACAACCCAAAAGCGGGAGGTCACGATCACGCCCGGGGGCCGCACGGAGCTCACCGTCGATCTCGAACTCTCGACGGAAGCGCGACCGCCCGGCGGGTCGAGCCCCGACGCCCTGTTTAAGAATGGATCGATTTGGTCCGGACGGCAAGCGGTACACA
The DNA here is from genome assembly GCA_035494815.1 of Gemmataceae bacterium. Classification (GTDB taxonomy): domain Bacteria; phylum Planctomycetota; class Planctomycetia; order Gemmatales; family Gemmataceae; genus DATJGQ01. The sequence continues at coordinate 4,991 of DATJGQ010000213.1, read as the reverse complement.
TCCCCAACCAAAAGGACCCGAGCGCCAAGGTCACGTTGACGGTCATGGAGCGTTCCGGTGACACGTTCCGCGCGCTTTACCAAATCGCCAACAGCGAACTTCGGATCAAAGGGACGGTCAAAGCTGGGACGATATTTTGGCACGCCGACGACGTCCAAGTCGAATCCCCAAAGCCCAAAGGCAATCCGCCGAACATTTGGGATTACAGTGGCCGAATCAACGGGGATAGGATCCTGCTGAAATACCAAGTCGTCAGGACGTCGAAGCCGAAAGGTCGCTTTGCCGGTGATGCGACGCTGAAGCTGGTGAAGCCGTAGCGACTCTGTTTCCCCAGCACGCCTGTCTGGCGGGTCATTGCGTCTGCGGATTCGCGGCCTTACACTGATCGCCAGCCCGCATTCCGCCTCCCGTCGCACACCCTCCCGGGGACCGATCCGAATGAGCACCCGCATGAATCGCCGTCGCTTCCTCAAGGCCGGCACCGCCGCGGCCGGGCTCGGCTATTTTTACACCGCGACCGCCACGTCCGCGGCCCGCGCGGCCGACTCGCCGAGCGGCAAGTTGCGGTTCGCCGGCATCGGCGTCGGCGGCAAGGGTGGCGGCGATACGACGCACGCCGGCGGCCTCGGCGACATGGTCGCCCTCTGCGACATCGACGAGAACACGCTGGCCGGCAAGGCGCGTGAGTTCCCGGCCGCGAAGAAGTACTTCGATTTCCGCAAAATGCTGGACGAGATGGGCAAGCAGATCGACGCCGTCACCGTCAGCACGCCGGATCACACGCACGCCCCGGCGAGCATCATGGCGATGAAACTGGGCAAGCACGTCTACACGCAGAAGCCGCTCACGCACACCGTCTTTGAGGCGCGGCAGATGCGCCAGGTCGCCAAGCAGATGGGCGTCTGCACACAGATGGGCAATCAGGGGTCGGCCTCGAGCGGCTTGCGTCGGGCGGTCGAGGTCGTGCAGTCGGGCGTGCTCGGGCCGATCCGTGAGGCCCACGTCTGGACGAACCGGCCGGTCTGGCCGCAGGCGCCACAAGTCATGTCGCGGCCGCCGGAGTCACCCGTGCCGGCGACGGTGCATTGGAACGAATGGATTGGCCCGGCGCCGATACGGCCATACTCCGCCGGTATTCCGGCGACGGACGGCCAAGGTCAGTCACAAGCGAAAGGGAAGGGCGGCCGAGGCGGGCGGCGGCAGCGCGGCCCGTACCACGACTTCAACTGGCGCGGTTGGTGGGACTTCGGCACCGGCGCCCTCGGCGACATGGCGTGCCACACCGCGAACATGGCCTTCCGGGCGCTCAAGCTCGCCTATCCGGTCAGCGTCGTCGCCGACGCGACCGATGTGAATCCGGAAACCTATCCGAGTTCCGCGAGGATCGCCTTCGAATTCCCCGCCCGCGGCGATCTGCCGCCGCTGACCTTCACCTGGTACGAGGGCCGGCGCGGCGGAAAAAAACTCGCGCCGCCCGACGAGTTGCTCCGGAAGGTGCTCAAGCCGAACGAGCAGTTGTCGCCCAGCGGCTCGATGCTCGTCGGCGACCGGGGGATCCTGTTCTCACCGAACGCCAACGGCGAACAGTACCGCCTGATCGGCGAAGGCATCGAGGATGCCGCCGGCCACGTGAAGCAGTCGCTTCCTCGTCTCGGTGCGGGCAACAACGACGTGCATCAGAAGGAGGAGTGGGTCAAAGCGATCAAGGAGAACAAACCGGCGATCGCCTACTCGAACTTCGACTTCGCCGCGATGCTCACCGAGACGATCCTGCTGGGCAACATCGCGATCCGCATGAACGGCCAAAAGCTCGACTGGGACGGGCCGGGGCTGAAGTTCACCAACAGCGCGCACGCGAATCAGTACGTGCACTACGAGTATCGCAAGGGATGGACGCTTTAGCGCCGGTGAGTTGCCAGTGAAATGGGACTTATGGGACCTATGGGACTCATGGGACCTATGAATCCCATAGCTCCCATAGGTCCCATAAGTCCCATCCGGCCGGTCCCATGCCCCCCACACTCACCACCTTCGCCCGTAGCCTCGCCTCGGAGAACGCCTTCGAGGTCCTCGCGATCGCGCGGCGGTTGAAAGCGCTGGGCAAGGACGTCATCGAACTGCAGATCGGCGACAGTCCGTTCCCGACGACCGCGCACGCCCGCGCGGCCGGCATCAAGGCGATCGAAGCCGGGCACACGCGCTACGGCCCGTCGCTCGGACTGCCGGAATTCCGCGAGGCGATCGCGCGGAATTACACGTCGGAATTCGGCGTGCCGGTGACGGCCGCGAACGTCGTCGTCGGGCCGGGCGCCAAGCCGTTCGAGCAGTTCTTTTGCGAGGCGTTCCTCGAGCCCGGCGACGCCTGCCTGATCTTCACGCCGCACTTCCCGACTTACGAGCCGAATCTGCAGCGCCGCGGAGCGGTGGCCGTTTTCTCCGCCCTTCGGCCCGAGAACCAGTTCCGGCCCAACCTCGACGACGTCGCGCGGTTTCTCACGGAAACGCCCCGTGCGAAGGCGATCTTTCTGAACACGCCGCACAACCCGACCGGCGGCGTCGCGACGGCCGGCGACTTGCGCGAACTCGCCGAACTCGTCCGCGCTTACAACGTCGCCGTGTTCTGCGACGAGCCGTACTGCCACATGGTCTGGGGCGGGCGGCACGAGACGCTGCTCCGCGAGCCGGGGATGCTGGAGCAATGCGTCGCGGCGTACACCTACTCGAAGTCGTACGCCATGAGCGGCTGGCGGCTCGGCTACGCGATCGCCAGCCCGCCGGTCGTGGACGCGATCGGGAAGATGATCAACACGTCGCTGTCGTGCGTACCGCCGCTCGCGCAGCACGCCGGCATCGCCGCCCTGGAGCGTGACACGGCCGAGCGCGACGCCGACATGGCGCAGTTCCGCCGCAAAGTCGGGCTGCTGGTGGAAGAACTGCGGCGCGTCGACGGCGTCCGCGTACAGCCGCCGGCCGCCACCTTCTACGTCTTCCCGGACGTGCGAGCCCTCTGCGACCGCCTGCACATCCGCTCGCACGGGCTGGCGATGTTCCTGCTCGAAGGGGCCGACGACGCGAAGGGCGTCGCCTGTCTCGGCGGTGAGTGCTTCGGGGCGGCCGGCGCGGGGTTCTTGCGATTCAGTTGCGCCGAGCCGGATGAGCGGTTGATCGAAGCGGTGCGATTCCTGGCCGAGGTGTCCACGCGAGAGGATCGCGTTCGGCGATATCTCGAATCCCATCCGGAATATCGAGCCGCCTAACGCCGGGCGAATGGCATCCGCCGCGACCGGTACGGCGCGTAGAGCGGATGTCGCGGGTGACCATCCTTGGTCAGGCCCAATGCGACGACGCGGAACGCGCGGGCCTGCAGCAACCGAAGAATTGCGATGTCCTGATCCTGAAATGCGCCGTGAACGCCCCAGGCACACACGACCGTCGATCGCCCGCGGGATCGTTCGGCACTCCGGACGGCGCGTAGGACCCACCGCAGGTTCGCGGGCCCGATCGGATCGGCCGCGGCTTTCAGATGTCCCGGTTCCGTGGCGCGAAAGGCGAACAGGTTAACGACCCGAAGCACGCCGCACCGCCATCGCCGTGAAAAGCCGATGCACTTGCGAATCGTCGGATCGTCCGCGGTCGCGTCGGCGGTGGACGGGTTGAGCATGATGAAGGTCGCGGAATCCCGGCCCGGGCCGACGCGGCGGGTGAGCAGGTAACGGTAACGGCCGTCCGGTGAAATAACGGCCGTCCCGCGGTTCGCATTGGATCGAGCGGAATCGTTCATGGCCCCCGGCACACACGCATGCATCGGCTGGTGGGTGGCGAACATCGAGCCGCTGGGCCGCCGTGACCGGCTCGTGCTCTTCCTCGCCGGCGTCCTGCCCGACCTCGACGGCCTGCCGCTGTTTTGGGACGTCAATCTCTACATAACCTACCATCACATCCTTTGCCACAACCTGCTCGGCTGCGTCGTCTGGACGGCGGTCGTCGCCGCCGTCGCTGAGCAGCGACGAGTCTGTGCGACACTGGCCGCGCTCAGCTGGCACATCCACCTGGCGTGCGACTACTTCGGGTCCGGCGGCGGCGACGGGAGCGTCTGGGTATTGCCGTACCTCTTTCCGTTGGTGGGAGGCTGGGCGGGCGACGAATTCGTCGGCCCCCGGTGGTACTGGAACCCGTGGCAGTGGCCGCTCAACGGCTGGCAGAACATGGTCGCGAGCCTGCTCGGGGCGGCGATGTGGATCTACATCGCGGTCCGACTCGACCGCACGCCGTTCGAGTTCGTCTCGCCGTGGTTCGACCGCGAGGTGTGTAAGATGCTCCGCCGCTGGGGACGGGGAGGCGCGCTGTCCGAACGCTGGTCGCCCGCGGAATCGCGTCGGATGCGCCGCGCCTTTGTGGCACTGACGTGCATCGCGGTGCTGGCGTGCGCGGCCGCGGGGGCGCGGGCGATGATGGGAAGTGGCGTCGTGCACTGAGGCTCCGTATCTTTCGTGGCAATGGCCGGATACTCCCACACGCCGCTCGACCGCAAGCTCGGCATCAAGCCTGAGCATACGGTCGCGCTGTTGAACGCGCCCGATGGCTTTGGCGACTACCTCGGTCCGTTGCCGGACGGCGCGCATGTCGTGGACGTCCCCACAGCGAAACTCGATGTTGCCCTACTGTTCGTCCGCGAGGCCGCGGACCTGAGGCGGTCGTTCGCACGAGTGGCGAAACGGCTTCATCCGGCGGGCGGGCTCTGGGTGGCGTGGCCGAAAAAGGCGTCCGGCGTCGCCACCGATTTGACCGAAGACGTCGTGCGGCGGATCGGCCTGGACGCGGGACTGGTCGACAACAAGGTCTGTGCGATCGACGACGTCTGGTCCGGTTTGCGATTCGTGAGCCGGCGGCAGGACCGGCCGAAGGCGCCGCACGGCCGGTGAGGGAGCGATCGGCGACGCTCTACACGGCCCCGTACGCGGGCGCGGTCTGGCTCGTGCACTTCATCCACG
>DATJGQ010000212.1:0-10061 GCA_035494815.1 Gemmataceae bacterium | reverse complement strand
CCGTGGTTGTGGGCCTGACAGGCCTAGCGCGGCGTGGCCCCTTCGCGGATGCACCAGAGGTGTTTGAACGTGCGGATAAAGATCTCGCCGTCGGAGACGGCGACGGATGCCTGCGTCGTTTCCTTGAGCGGGTTGCGGCTGAGGACTTCGAACTTCGGCTTCGCCGCGAGGACGAACGTCTCGCCGTCGCGGTTGGTGATGTAGAGCCGTTCGCCCGCGTGAACGAGACTGCCCCAGGTGCTGGACGTCAGTCTCTGGTCCCACAAGAGATTACCGGTCTGGCACTCGATACAGCGCATCGTCCCCGGCTCGTCGACAATGTAAACGTGATCGCCGACGATGACGCCGGAGCCGATCCGCTGCGGGGCGGTCGGGTGTCGCCAGAGGCGGTGCGTCCCCGTGACGTCGCCGCTCCCGCCGGTTTTGACGGCGATCGCCGGGCCGCCGAATCCCGCCATCGCCACGACGACGTCCGATGTCACCAAAGGCGACGTGTAGACGAGCCGGTCGGGCGCCTTATCTTTCGCCAAACCGGAGCACTGCCAAAATAAGTCCCCCGTGCGCGGGTTGTAGGACTTCACGACGCCGGGCCAGGTCATGACCAGCTCGTCGCGGCCGTTGATGCGGGCCACCACCGGAGTGCTCCAGGAGCCGAGCCATTCACTCTGTCCTTTGTCGCCCGACCGGCCGCCCGGCTCATCGGCTTTCCAGACGTCTTGGCCGGTCTTCTTGTCGAGGGCGATGAGAAACGTTCTCTCGCCCGGACCGAAGTTGAGGAACACGAGGTCCTGAAACAGGACCGGCGACGCCGCGTTGCCCCAGATATGCTGGCACTCGCCCAGGTCGCGGTGCCAGAGTTCGCGGCCGTCGAAGTCGTAGCACCAGACGCCGGCCGAGCCGTGCGAGACGACGACGCGCTCGCCGTCCGTGGCGGCAGACGCGGAGCAGTAATAGTTCGTCTCGTGCGTCGGTTCGCGCTTCGTGTATTCGACGGTCCGCTCCCAGAGCGTATGGCCGTCGCGGCGATCGAGACAGAGCGTCGACCGCTTGCGACCCTTGTCCGTGCCTTGTGTCAGGAAAATGCGATCGCGCCAGATGACCGGCGTGGAGTTGCCGCGGTCGGGTAGGGCGACTTTCCAACGGACGTTTTCTGTGTCCGACCATCGGAGCGGGAGCTTCGATTCCGGGCACTGCCCCATTCCGTCGGGTCCGCGCCACGCCGGCCAGTCGCCGGAATGAGCAATTGATGCCACGGACAAGAGTGTGGCCGTCGCAGCGACTCGAAGCATCATCGGTCCGCACTCCGGGTTTAGGCCGTCGCAATCTCGGCGCGACTGATCTCAGACCGCCGGCGAGAGTGCTTAGTGTGCGACATAACAGCGGCGCGATCAAAGAGATTCTCCGGCCCAGCCGTAATGACCGTAGATGACGAGGATTATGACGACGTTGCAACGTCCGATTCTTAGCAAGATATGCGAATCTGCTTGACTTTCCGGGAATATCGGTTGTGATTGATCTCTAAATTCCTTCGAACATCTCCCTGGCGACGACCGCGCGCGTCTGTCGGAGAGGCTGTCGGCCTTTGTTGGGGAGCATGGGACTCCCTCCAGGGGTGTGCCACGACGGACGTGGCATGTCGCGATCCCACGCCGAGCCGGTGTGTTTCCGGCGTCGGCTTGCGTCACTCGCGTCGATGAACGGCGTCCCGCCGTGCTCCGGGGCCCTTGTTGTCTAGTTGTGCGAACCGGAGGCGTTCCCGGCTCGGCTGCCGTGCCGCGACGGAGATGCCCGCCCTCATCGTCCGTCGCCGCCGGACGATGACCGACCCACCGACAGCCGCGGCCCCAGGAGGTTTGACACCATGGCACGCCTCTCATTTCGCTCGTTCTGGTCGTTCATGCGGCGAGCGGGGTCGCGGCACAGCGCTGTACGGACGACGCGGCGGCGTTTTCCGCGCGTGCCACTCCGCCTGGGAGTGCTGGAAGACCGGACGCTGCCGGCCGTAACCGGCAGCCTGATCGGATCCGTCTGGACAATTACCGGGACCAGTGACAACGAAGTGATTGCGCTGACGGAAAGCGCCAGCAATTACTCGTTCACCAGCTTCACCGGCACGGCGGGAGACGTGTCGGTGCCCAAGTCCGGCGTGACGGCCGTCGTCGTCAATGCCAATGGTGGCAACGACTCGGTCAATGCCTCGGCAATCGCCTCGATCGGCGTGTCCATCAACGGCGGCGGCGGGGACGACACGCTAATCGGCGGTTCCGGCAACGACTCACTGGACGGCGGACAAGGCAAGGACAACCTGGACGGCGGGGCGGGAAACGACACCCTTAACGGCGGCAATGACGGCAGCGACGGGACGCTGTTGGGCGGCCTAGGCGACGATGTGCTACTCGGCGGCAACGGGAAGGACGTTCTCGACGGCGGTGCGGGCAACGACGTGCTGGTCGGCGGTAATGGCCAGGACACGCTCCTGGGTGGGGCCGGGGACGATTTGCTGGAAGGGCAGCTCGGCAACGACCTGATCGACGGCGATGGGGGAACGACGCCCGGTACCGGGACGGACACGGTCGTCGGCAATGCTAACGCGAGCTTTACGCTGACCAACAGCTCCCTGACCGGCCAGGGAACCGACACGCTGATCAGCATCGAGCAGGCGCGACTGACCGGCGGCCCGAGTGCCAACGTCATCGACGCCTCGGCGTTTACCGGTGCCACGACGCTTCAAGGCGGCGGTGGCAACGACACCATCCTCGGCGGGTCCGGGGCGAACCAATTCAATTTCTCGGGAGGCGGCGCGTCGGCGTTCGTCTCCGACGGCGGAGGCACCAGTACCCTCAGTTTCGCCGGCGAAAGCGCGGGCATCACCATCGACCTGGCCGGCGGTTTCCAACCGCTGAATGACGGCAGCGGGTCCACGATCACGCTGAACGGCACGTTCGAGAACGTCACCGGGAGCGCCTTCGGCGACAAAATCACCGGCAACTCCGCCGACAACGTCATCTACGGCGGGCTGGGCAGCGACCAGATCGACGCCGGCGCCGGCAACGACGTTATCTTCGGCGGCACTGCCGGCGGCTCGGCCGACACGGATGCCTCCGGCGCCGATGCTATCTTCGGCGGGCTCGGGTCGGACTTCATTGACGGGGGCGCCGGCGACGACGTCATCTTCGGCGGCACCGCCGGCGGGATCGCCGACACCGACAATGCCAATAACAGCGACGTCATCTACGGCGGGCTCGGCAACGACCAGATCGACGCCGGCAAGGGCGACGACGCCATCTTCGGCGGCACCGCCGCGGCGGGATCGGACCCGGATACCAGCCCCGACGTCATCTATGGCGGCGCCGGTAACGACACGATCGGCGGTGGCCAGGGCAACGACAGTCTGTCCGGCGGTACCGGCAATGACACCTACATCTTCGCCGGCACCAACCTCGGCAGCGATACGGTCTCCGAAGATCCCATCGTTCCGGGTCCGGACACCAGCATCGATACGTTCGACTTCTCGGCGTTCGGCAAGCCGGCATCAATGGATTCGATTAATACGTATCCGGTCATACTCCATTTGGACCAGACGACCCCGCAGGAGGTGAACCCCGGAAACCTGACGCTCACGCTGTCGTCCGCAACCGGCATCGAAAACGTGATCGGCAGCCGCTACGCCGACCAGATCTACGGCAACGCCCGCGACAACCAGATCCTCGGAGCCGCCCTGTTCGACGATCGTATTGCCAGCGCCCAACCTTCGGCCTGGAACGGAGCCACGGAGGTCGTCTTCCTCGATTTCGACACCTACACGAATCACTCCTTCACGGCCGCCGAACCTCTGCAAACAGACAACGGGAACGATCACCTGTACACGGGCGACGCATCAAGCCTCGAGCGCAAGGCGATTCAGGACCGGATGGCCGCCGATTACGCCGCGTTCCACGTCATCTTCACCCAGACACAACCCGGCAGCGGTACGTATGTCACGCTGTACTTCAACAAGAGGCCAGTCGTCAACGGTGCGACCATGCCGGGCGGCTTGGCCGACGACCTGGACTTCCGCAATCTGAACCTGGGCGGGACGGCGGCCATCGACATCAACGGCCTCCTCGGCGGGGCGAACCAACCGGCCGCGACCAGCGATAACTTCGTGTCGCTGTCGGCGACCGTAGCGGCCCACGAGCTGGGCCACTTGATGGGCTTGCGACACTTCGACGCCACGGGGCCGATCGGCTCTGGCATCCCGGGCACCGTCAATCCGAATCGCTTCTTCCCCGTGTTCCCCGGCCCGACCACCGCCATCGAATCGTACCGGCACTTGATGGGCTCGCCCGCATCCATTGGCATCTCCCTCTTTGACTCGGCGGGCGACCAGTTCTTCGGCGAGCGCGAGGCGATCAAATTGGCCTTCGACGAGAGCGGAACGACCGCTGGCGAGCAGTTTTTGGCCCACGGCTCAGCGGACGCGGCGCAGCAGCTGACTTTGGCTCGCCTGGATGTGCCGAACACGCTGGTAAGCGGTCTCAATTGGGGCAAAGATTTCGCGGTCGCGGCCGTGAACGTGGTCGGCTCCATCCAGACGACATCGCCCGGGGGCACGAGCGAGGACGACTACTACAAATTCGACGGCTTGGCCGGAGACGTGATGAACCTGGAACTCATGTCGCCCGCCATCAAGCGGTTCGGCACCAGCAACCCCAACCCGATCGATTCGATCATCCGCGTCTACTACTACGTCGGCAATACTTCGACCCTGGTTCCCTACTACAGTTCCACTGCGGTCAACGACGACGACATGAGCGAGTCCGGCCCGCCGCATGGCCAGGGGTCGATACTGGTCGACCTGACGCTGCCGGCCAACGGCACCTATTACGTCCAAGTGGACACGTTCGCCAACACGTCCGTTCCGCAAAGCGACCCGACGTATGTCCCGGACACCGATACCGGCAATTACGAACTATTCGTGTACCGGTTCAGCGCGGGCAACGCCACCGACGGCGGCGACACCCTCGGCGGCGGGGCGGGGAACGATACGCTCTCGGGCGGCTTGGGTGACGACACACTCGTGGCGAGTAGCCTTGCCGGCAACGATTCCCTTGATGGCGGGAAAGGCTCGGACACGCTCTTGGCCGCGAACACGTCCAACACCTGGAACGTTACCGGAAGCACCGCCGGAACCCTCAACGGGACCACGAGTTTCACGGGAATGGAGAGCCTGAAGGGCGGTACGGGGATCGATACATTCGTGATCGCCGCCGGCGCCGCCTTTGGCGGCACGATCAACGGGGGCAGCGACGTTCAGAATTTCATCGACTACTCCGGGCGTGGAACGCCGGTCAATGTGGACTTGAAAGCCGGCACCGCCACGGACGTTGCGCCAGAGGGGAAGATCAGTAACATCCAAAACGTCCTCGGGGGATCGGGTGCCGATTCCCTGACGGGCGGTGACGACAACAACATCCTCATCGGTGGCGGCGGCAACGACACCGTGAACGGCGGCGCCGGGCGCGACATCCTCATCGGCGGCACCGGCGCGGACTCGCTTTCCGGCGGTACCGGCGATGACATCCTCATCGGCGGTACGACCCCCTATGACAGTGACAAGCTGGCACTCTTGGCTCTGATGCAGGAATGGGGGCGCACGGACCTCAGTTACTCCGCCCGGCTCGATCACCTGACCGGCAAGACGACCGGCGGGCTCAACCAGCCCTATTTGCTGAACTCCAAGACGGTCGTCGATGACAAGTCCGTGAACACCCTCGTCGGCGGCGACGGTCAGGACTGGTTCGTCATGGGCAAGTTCGACATCGTCGTGGACAAGGTGTCCGGGGAAACCATCACGAAGCTGTGACCAACCGCGCGAGGCCTACGGTTCGACGCGCGTTTTGCCCTGGTCGAGCTGCTGGAGCATCTCTTGAAACCGCGGTTGGCTCCGGACCGGGTCCAGATCCGGGTCGGTGCGTAAGGCGACGGCGTCGCGCCAGTCGCACTCGATGGCCCGGGCCAGAGTGTCCAGGGCCAGGTTGATATAGCGTTGTTCCAAATCGCCCGCTCCCCGACGGTCATCGCTTTTGCCGTGGCGGCTCTGCGCCGCCGCCTCGGCTGCGAGCGCGTACGTGCAGGCGCTCAGAAACAGCATTGCTGGATCTTTCGGCGTCCGATCGCGGAGCTTGTCGGCCTGCGCGACGGCCTCGGCGTGCCGGCCACATCGGGCCAGGATCACCATCAGATCGACCTGAAGATGAATGTTGTCCGGGTCCTCCTTCGCCAGTGCCTCGCGTAACTCCAGGCACTTGCGGTAGTGTAGGTCGGCGGCCGCTTCGCCCAGGCGCCGGCAGGCTGTGCCGAGTCGATAGTGCGATTGTGCCATGTTTTGCCGCGGACCGGCCCCTTCCGGGTCGAGCGCGGCCAGCTTGACCCATAACTCGTGGGCCTGAGCATAATTCTCCTTGGCCTTCGGGGTGTGCCCCAACTGGAGTTCCGTGTCGCCCAGCGCATCCAAAGCGGTGGCCAGGGAGCGCTGACCGGCGACGCTGTTCGGATCGCGTCGGAGGACGTTTCGGCTCGCCCGCAAGGCCCGGTCATACCAGCCGGCGGCCGTTTTGGCATCGTCCAAGCGCAGGCTGAGGCTGCCGAGTCGTAGCGAGAGACTCTCGGAGAACTGTCGGGAGAGAGCAACCGCAGCTGCCGCCGCCGCCCTGGCGGGGCCGAGCGCTGCGGCGGCCGCTGATGGCCCGCCCGGCGTGGCAGCGACCGCCCATCGTTCGGCGGCGAGCGCGGCCGGCCGGGCCGAATCGGCCGCGGCCAATGCGTCACTTGGCGTTGCGAATGTGCGCCCGAGCTGGAGTTCGAGCAGCTTCAGATAATGCCGCCACGCCTGCTCCGGGTCGCCCAGCATGATCGATAAGTTCCCGAGCTTGAGGTGGGAGTTCGAGAGCAGTTGCTTGAGATTGACATCCTTGTTTCGAAATTCGGGGTCCTTTTCCGGGGCGGCGTCCAACGCCTGCCGGAGATTCAGACATTTGTGGTAGTAGTCCCGGGCGAGCGCGCCGTCGCCTGAGAGCAGATGATTGATATCGCCCAGTTTGTCGTAGACCACGGCGCGGTTGTACATGACCACCTGGTTTCCCGGATCGTCGGCGGACATGGCTTCGATGACCTTCTCAAACTCCTGGTAGTGTTTGAGGGCCTCATCCGTCCGCCCCAACTCCCGGGAGATGTCGCCCATGTGCTGAAACGCGGCCGCCCGCGAGCGACGAAAGAGCGCCGTATCGGCGGCGCTGCTCACCACATTCCGAAGCCCGGCCACGGCATCGGAGAGTAATTCCTGACGGAGCTTCTGATTGCCCGGCTGGCTCCGCAGCTGCGATTGCACCTTGGTTACCACGCCGTAAAGCGTGTTGACCGCCAGGTGCCCCTGTTCCGTAGCGATGCGAGCATTTTCCTCAGCCTCCTGCTTCGCCTGCACCGCCGCGTCCCGGGCCTCTTCCGCCGCGGCCTTCTCGCGGTGGATTTGGACGGCCATGACGGAAGAGGTAACCGCGACCGTGGCGAGCAGCAGAAAGACCGCCGCGGTCAAAGCGGCAATGCCGGGATTGCGGTAGCACCAGCGCCACAATCGTTCGACGCGCCCCACCGGGCGGGCCTGGATCGGCTCGTCCGCCAGGTAGTGGCCGAGGTCGGTCGCGAGCGCGCCGGCGTTGATGTAGCGCTTGGCCGGCAGTTTCTGCAGACACTTGAGGCAAATCGTTTCCAGGTCGCGCGGCAATTTCGGCTGCAACTGTCGCGGCGGAACCGGCTCCTGCGTGCGAACCAACTCCAGGGTCTCGAGCAGAGTCGTCCCCTGGAACGGCGGCCGGCCGGTCAGAAGCTGGTACAGCACCGCCCCGAGTGAGTAGACGTCGGCAAGCGTGCCGACCTCTTTGACCTCACCTTCGGCCTGCTCCGGAGCCATGTAACTGGGGGTGCCGAGAATGGTCCCCGCCTGGGTCTGGCTGGAGTCGATATCGTCGAGCCGTTTGGCCAGGCCGAAGTCGGTGATTTTGGGGAGTCCGTCGGCGGTCATCAGCACGTTGGCCGGTTTCAGGTCGCGGTGGACGATGCCGCGCTCGTGGGCGTAGTCCATGGCCACGGCCAGCGACTGAACGAGCCCGGCCGCCTCCCGCGGGGGCAACGGCTCGTGCTTGATCTTCCGGTCAAGACTCCCACCGCCCACGTATTCCAGCGAGAAGTACGGGATGCCGTCGTGCTCGCCGACCTCGTAGATTTGCACGATGTTCGGGTGCTGGAGGGCGGCGACGGCCTCGGCCTCGATCTGGAACCGGATCCGCTGGGCGGGCCCGGTGTGGGCACCGGCGGTCACCATCTTCAGCGCGACGCGGCGTTTGAGGGCGACTTGCCGCGCGTCGTAGACGACGCCCATGCCGCCGCGGCCCAAGACGCCGAGGATCTCATAACCGGGCGGCGCCGCGGCCGGCGGCGTTTCCTTCCGCTTCTTCGCCGGCTTGGGCTGGAAAGTGTCGACCACATCCTTGTCACCACCCCCGGGGTCGCTGGGTACGTCCACGGTCAGCGACGAGTCCGCGTTGAACTCGCCGGTCATGCCGTTGATCGGTTCGGGCTGCTCGCCAGGGCTGAAATCGACGGTATGGGCGGACGGCGGCTGGGTGCTCTCGCTTCGGTGGCCGCCGTCCGTGGAGGCAACACCCTGCGCTCGTTCGTCGGCCGGCACGTGATTCACGATGGTGCCCTCGTCACGCGACGGCCACAAGACGCGATCCGCCAAACCCACGGTCGCAGTGCGAGGTCGGGCGCGGGCGAGGCGGTTGCCGGTCCGGGCGACTTACGAGGAAAGACGGACGATGTCACTTTTCCAACGGGTAAACGAGCCCTGATCGGCCGCTAAACACCGGCCGCCAGGAGCCGCGCGGCGCCGGGCAGTGGGATCCTGTGGAATTCCACTGATTATGTCCCGGCCGGAACTTCGCGTCCAGTAACTTATTCGGCCCACATCCGATTCGGTCACCCAGCCTCGATGACTTCGTGCCGCGGGGGTCTATGTCGAGTTGTAACTCCCATGGTGATGCGGATTATTGCGGGATCTTGAAGATTCCACTGACAGTGTAATTGGTGTTTGGACATGCGAATCCGCTTGACTTTCCGAAAATATAGGTTTCTGATTAACCCCTAAACTCCTTTGAACATAGCCCTGGCGAAGACCGCGCGCGTCGGTCGAGAAAAGGGCCTCGGTCCTATAAGGGAGCATGCAACTCCCTCCAGGGGGCGTGCCACGCACGGGAGTGGCCTGCCACGAATTCGCGCCATGCCGGTCTGAGTGTACGACCGGCTTACTTCACTCGTGCGCAAGAACGGCGTCCTGACTCGCCCCGGGGCCCTTGTTGTTTCGTTAGCGAACCGCCGCAGGCCCTGCCGAGTCGGTGTCTTTGCCGCGCCGGAGCTGCCTGCCCAACCGTCATCCGTTGCCGCCGGATGACGTCCCTCCGCGCCCCGGCGGCAACCGCCAGACACAGCGAGGTTTGACACCGTGGCCCGCCTTTGCTTCCGTTCCTTTTGGGCGTTTGTTTCCCAACGATGTCGGCAATCGAGCAGAAGGAATCGTGATGCCAAGCGACCTGCGTGGCGATTCGACCGGGCGCTGCCGTTGTCTCTACTCAGCCTCGAGGACCGCATTAGCCCCGCCGTCTTCACCGTCACCAGCACGTCGGACAGCGGGCCGGGCTCACTGCGACAGGCCCTGATCGACTCCAACGCGAGCGTCGGCGTGCTCGACACGGTCACGTTCAATATCCCGACGAGCGACCCGGGGTATCACAGTGGCCCGTCGGCATACTTTACCATTCAGCCATCGTCGGCCCTGCCAAACGTCACGGACCCGGTCAACATCAACGGCTACACCCAACCGGGAGCGATCCCGGCGGGGACAGTTACGCCCGCCACGCTGCTGATCGAGCTGAGCGGGGCAAGTGCGGGCCCCGGGACCGCCGGACTGACGATCACTGCAGGCGGAGCCACGGTCCAGGGTGTGGCGGTCAACCGCTTCGGCGGCA
>DATJGQ010000211.1:0-2415 GCA_035494815.1 Gemmataceae bacterium | reverse complement strand
TCGCGATCCACGATCCACGATCCACGATCCACGATCCACGACTCACACATCGATTCCGCGGTTCCGAAGTTCGCCGGCGAGTTGCGGGTAGTCGATGTATTGCACCGCGTCCCAGCCGAACGCGAGGGCGCCTTCGACGTTTTTTTGAATGTCGTCGATGAAGAGCGCCTCGGACGGCTTGCACCCCGCGAGCCGCTGGCAGTGGGCGAAAAACTCCGGCTGCGGCTTGCGCGCGCCGGCCTCGAACGAAACGCCCAGGGCATGGAAATACTTCAGCGGCTTAGCGAACTTCGTGCGAAAGAACTCGAAGTGCAGGGGGTTGGTATTGCTGGCCAGCACGAGCCGGAATCCCTGTTCGACCAGCCGCGGCAACATCGCGATGATTTCCTCGTTGGCCGTGAAAATGTCTGCGAACTCGCGGGCGAAATCGTCGGCGGTTCCGCGGTAGTCGATCCCGACCATCGCGGTCCGCAGGAACTCGTCGACGGTGGTCCTGCCGGCCTCGAAGTCGTCTTCCAGCGCGCCGTCGTAGATGGCGGCGAGGATCTCCGCCTCGGTGAGGGCGCTGCGGCGGATGAATCGCCGAGTGGCCCGCCGATGGTCGAAGGATGCGGTGACGTTTCCGAAATCGAAAAAGATCGTCTTCATGACTCTCAGGGTTGACCGGGCGTAGCGATGACGTAGGCGAGCGACGGTCCGCCGCGGCCGCGCGGCCCGCACGCTAACACCGTGCGCCGGCCGTCTGCCGATAACGCCAGAGCAAAGATCGGGCCGGTCGGCAGGGTTTGTGCATACGCCGGCTTCGCGTCCGCGACGTGCCACACGGCGAGCGATCCGCGGCCGTTCGGGGCGGTCCCGGCCGTGAGCAGTTTTTTTCCGTCTGGGGTGAAGCGAATCCCGTATACCGCGCCGGGGTGCGCGGGCTTGTCCGGTTGCCAGCTGAAATCTCGCAAGAACTTGCCGTCGGCGACGCGCCAGAGTTTCGCCGCGCGGTCGGCGCCCCCGGTCGCCAACAGCGCTCCGTCCGGACTGAGCGCAACGGCATAAATGGCACCGCGGTGACCGTGCGGGTTGGTCTTTTCGTCGAAGCTCACGAACGTGCGGATGAGTTGGCCTGTGCCGGCGTCCCACAGTTTCGCGCTGTGGTCCGACCCGGCCGTGACGATGCGTTTGCCCGGGACGTCCCAGGCGAGAGCGTGAACCACGGCGGGAGGGGTGTGGGCGGCGATCGACCGTTCGGGCCGGCCGCTCGCGTCCCACAGTCGCAGGACGCCGTCGTGCCCGCCGGTCGCGAGTCGCCCGCCGGCCGGCGCGAATGCGACGGCGTCCACGAGGTTCGGATGCGGGAGTGTCGTCGGAATCTCCGACGACGGCCGCCACGCGTGGACGTTCTTGTCGAGGCTTGCAGCGACGAGTGCGCCGCCCTCGCGGCTGTAGGCTAGTGCTGTGACGGCATCGCCGACCGGAAACGTCTGTGTCGACTTGGCCGGGCCGCCGCCGAGCTTCCACACCGTGGCGGTGCGATCGTCGCCGCCGACCGCGAGCAGCTCGGCCGTCGGATGAAAGGCCAATCCGCGGACGACCGCCGACGCCGGAATGCCGCCGGCGGGTTTGCCGTCGGCTGTCGTCCAGAAGTGAACCTGTTGGTCGTCAGACGCCGCGACCAACTTGCCGTCGGCCGACACCGCAAGTGCATGAATCGCACCGGTCGCGCCGGCGAACTTGGGTCCCGCAGCGCCGGTCGCGGTGCTGAACCCGCGCACCGTCCCATCGTCGCCCGCGGCGAGGACCGACCTGCCGTCGGGCGTGACCGCCAGCGCCCGCAGCGGCTTGGGCGACGCGGGCACCGCCCGCACCGCCGACGGGCGCAGCACCGTGATCCGCTGGTCATCGCCCGCGCGGAGAAGCAAGGCGCTCGTCGGCATTGCGAGGACGGCTCGCACCGGGCCTTCGCCGACGAACGCCTGAAGTTCGAGGCCCGACTTCAGGTCCCAGACGTGCGTCGTGCCGCCGTCGGTCCCGGCGAGCAACGTCGTGCCGGCCGCGTCGAAAGCGAGGCTCGTCACCGCGCTCGGATGCCGGAACGTGTGTTCGAGCCGGGCGTCGCCGCCGCGCCAGACGCGGACTTCCCGGCCGGCCGCCCCGGCGACCTGGGCCGCGAATCGTCCGACCGCCAGGGCCCTCGCCGCGGTGGAGAAAGTTCCGTATGTCCGCAACTCTTTCTTCGTGCCCAAATCCCACGACTTGACGGCACCGTCAGCCCCGGCGGAAATCGCCTGCGTCGGCGATGCGCCGAACGCGACCGCCGCGACGCCGCCGGAGTGCGCCGGGAAACTCACTTTCGCCGCCGGCTCTCCGGATCGGCCCGGGCCAAGCGGCGTCCACAGCATGATCAGTCCGTCCGAACCGGCCGAA
>DATJGQ010000210.1:0-8486 GCA_035494815.1 Gemmataceae bacterium | reverse complement strand
GTCGTCGAACTTCATCATTCGTCTGAGGCAGGCCCCTTCATGAGCCGCTTCGCCGCGTCTGCCGTTCTCGCCCTGATCCTCGCGACGTCCGGGGCACGGCCGGCGGACCCCGCCGGGAGTTGGCGGATGGCGCTGCCGGCTGGCGACGGATCGTCTTTCATTCTCCTGATCGCGCTGGAGAACAAAGGCGGCCAATGGTCCGGCAAATACCTGGGAGGGACCACCGACGCGCCCCAAGGGACCACGGTCGAACGCGTTCGTGTCACCGACGACCGCGTTCAGTTCGTCCTCAAGAACGGTGACCAGGAACTGCCCTTCGACGGCAAGCTCCCCGCCGTCGCACGGAAAATCGCCGGGTCGTTCCTTTACGGCGGGCGTCTGGTGCTGACGGCCCTGGAACCGTCCAAGTTAACCGCATATGACCGCTTCGAACTGCTCAAAGAACTCGTTACCGATGGCGAGCCGAACGCGACGTTTTTCGACGCGGCCGTCGAACTGCTCCGCGCGGCCGGGTCGAAACAGGTGAAGGCGGACGAGGTGCGTGCCTGGGCCGAGCGGACGAACCAAGCGGCCGAGGCGTTCGGCGTTCGCTGGCAACAGGCGATCGCCCTGCGAATGGCTCAGGCCCTCGCTCACCAGAAGGAATACGCGGTCGTCGCGCTGGCGCAAGCGCAACGGGCGGAGAAGCTGCTCGACCCCGGCGATCCGAGTGACGCCAGATTGATCGTCCTCGAAGTTCTGTTCGAACTGCTCCGGGCCAACGAGCAGACCGCCGACCGCGCCCGCGTCAAGGCGCTGATCGAGCAGACGGAGGTTCGCGATTACGAGGAGTATCAGAAGCAGTTTCCGTTCAAGCCCGACCCCTATCCGGGCCGACAGGGGCCGGGAACCCGTGTCGTCCTCGTCGAGATGTTCACCGGCGCCGAGTGCCCGCCGTGCGTCGCCGCCGACCTCGCTTACGACGGCATCGGACGCACCTACAAGCCGAGCGAAGTGCTGCGGCTTCAGTATCACCTGAACATCCCGTTCCCCGACCCGCTGACCAACGCGACGACGCTCGCCCGCCAGAAGTACTACGGCGTCAACGGTACGCCGGCCGCGTTCGTCAACGGGAAGACCGTCGATGACGCCGGCGGTCCCGCGGGCGTCGCCGTCCAGCGATTCACGCACTTCCGCCGACTGATCGACCCGATTCTCGAACTACCGGCGCTCGCCAAGCTGAACCTGACGGCGGCCCGCGACGGTGACAAAATCACGATCCGGGCCAAGGTGAGCGAACTGGTCAAGCCGGGCGAGCGGATGCGGCTTCGCGTGTTCCTCGCCGAAGACGTCGTCCGATACCGCGGCGGCAACGGCGTTCGCTATCATCACGCCGTCGTTCGCTCCGTTCTGAGTCCGGAAACCGGCTTCCCGCTGCGTCAGGCCACGACCGAGCACTCGGCGGAATTAAACCTGGGCGACTTGCGCAAATCGCTCGCCGCCGATCTGGAAAAGTTTCAGAAGGAGTACGACGAGGTCCCGAACGCCGATCGACTCCTTTCGCTCAAGAAGCTGTTCGTCATCGCGCTGATTCAAGATGACGGGACGCGCGAGGTCGTGCAGGCGGGGCAAGCTGAGATCAAGGAGTCCCGCTGACTTCCCTTTCTCTTGTCATTTCCTTCATTTTCCCGCGCCGGAATGACGAACATTCCTGACGTACCGGATGAGCGGGTTGTGCCGCGAAACCGCTCCCGGCGGGCTGTGACCGACCGAATACCACGGATGGGTGAATACCGATGTCGCGCAAGAAACTTTGCACAGTCGTCGCGGGCTGGTTGGCCGCTACGTCGGTCGGCGTAGCCCAGTCCCGGCAAGCCACGAGCAACAAGGCGCTCTCGCCGTACTATCCGACGGCCAGCACCGTCGACCGCCGCGGGAGTGAAGAAGCGTCCGACATGCCGCCGGAGATGCCGAACATGCCGGTGCCGCGGGCGAGCACTCCGGCCCGCGGAATGTACATGATGCAGTCGCAGCCCGGAGGACCGCCGGTCCCGGCAACAGTCAGTCCTGCCGCGCCTGCCGCGCCGGCGCCCGGCGCCGCGGGCGGCTGCGGGCCGAACGGCTGCGGGCCGAACGGCAACTGCGGGCCCGTCGGCAACTGGTACAACGGCGGCCCGGGCAACTGCGCGAACGGCAACTGCGGGCCGGTCACCTGGAACAACGGCCCGATGCCCGACTCCGATCAGCGCGGGCCTCTCGGAGCGGACGAACGGCTCTGGGCGTCGGTCGAATTCCTCGAGTGGTGGACGAAAGGCATGAATTCGCCGGCACTCATCACCGGCAGCCCGACCGGCACCCCGCTGACGGCGGCCGGAATCCTGGGCGGGACGGGCACGACCGTCCTGGCCGGCAAGGACAAGTTTAACAGCGACAACGCCCCCGGCTTCCGCCTCCGCACCGGTTTCTGGGTGGATTCGGCCAGCACCTTCGGCTTCGAAGGAAGTTACTTCTTCCTCGGCCGCCGGTCGGACGATCATACGGTCTTCGCGACGTCGCTCGCGCCGATCATCGCCCGCCCGTTCTTCGACGCGGCGCCGCTCGCGCTGCTCACGGGTTCGCCGACGCCGTCGTCCCTGGCGCTCACATATCCCGGTCTGGTCAGCGGGATCGCGACCACCAGCGCCACCAACGAGTTCTACGGCGCCGACGTGAACTTCCGAAAGAACTGCGATTGCTCCGACAACCACCGCATCGATTTCCTCGCCGGCTACCGCTACGCCCGGCTCAAGGATACGCTGCTGATCACGGACAACGTCACCGCCATTCCGCTCGGCGGCGCCACGATCCCGTTCGGCACGCAGACGATCACGCTGCCGTTCGGCACGGGTATCTTCCACTCGGACCGGTTCGAAACGCGAAATGATTTCAACGGCGGACAGGTCGGCTTCGCCGGCGAGTGGCGGAGCGGACGTTGGTTCCTCGGCGGGCGAACGCTCGTCGCCATCGGCAACGTGCACAAGGAGGCCGTGATCACCGGTTCGACGCTCTCGGCAATTCCGGGCGTCGGTGCAGGTCAGACCAACGCCGGTGTCCTGGTACAGCCCACCAATTACGGCAGTTATCGGTCGAACGACTTCGCCGTGCTGCCGGAGGGGTCGGTCACCGTCGGGGTCCACGTGACCGACAGCTTCCGGATCTTCGCCGGCTACACGTTCATGTACTGGAGCAACGTCTGGCGGGCCGGCGACCAGATCGACCTGACGATCAACACGACGCAGGTCGGTGCCGGGCCGCTGATCGGCGCGCCGCGGCCGCAGTTCCCGAGTAAGGACACGGATTTCTGGGCCCAGGGCGTCAGCGCGGGGCTGGAGTTGCGGTACTAGGCTGGAGCGTGATGGGACCTATGGGACCTATGGGACTTATGTGTCCCATAGGTCTCATAGGTCCCATAAGTCCCATCATGCACTCTTCTTGTCCACCGTCTTCTTCTCGAACATCGGCTTCTCGCGGCGGACGACCTCACGCGTGACGACGTACTTGCCCTTGTGCTCTTGATCGGGCAGGTCGAACATCACGTCGGTCATGATCTCTTCGACGATGCTCCGGAGTCCGCGGGCGCCGGTGTCGCGGCTCTGGGCCAGGCGGGCGATCTCGCGCAACCCCGGGCTGTCGAACTCAAGCTCCGCCCCCTCCATCTCGAACAGCTTCTGATATTGCCTCACCAGCGCGTTGCGCGGCTCCGTCAGAATGCGAACCAGCGCCTCCTCGTCGAGCGGGTTGAGCGGCGCGAGCACCGGCAGCCGGCCGACGAACTCGGGGATCATGCCGAATTCGCACAGGTCGTCGCTCACGACCTGGTCCAACAACTCGCCGAGCTTCTGCTCGCGGAACTGCGGCTGCGACCCGAACCCGATCGTCTTGCGGCCGACGCGGCGCGAGATGATGTCATCCAGCCCGACGAACGTCCCGCCGCAGATGAACAGGATGTTCGACGTGTCCACCTGGATGTACTGCTGTTCCGGGTGTTTCCGGCCGCCCTGCGGCGGCACGTTGGAGACGGTCCCTTCGAGCATCTACAAGAGCGCCTGCTGCACGCCTTCGCCGGAGACGTCTCGTGTGATCGAGACGTTCTGGCTCGTCTTGGCGATCTTGTCCACCTCGTCGATGTAGACGATGCCGCGCTGGGCCGCCTCGATGTCGAAATCGGCAGCGTGGAGCAACTTCAGGAGCAGGTTCTCGACGTCCTCGCCGACGTAGCCGGCCTCGGTGAGGGTCGTCGCATCGCCGATTGCGAATGGGACGTCGAGCACCTTAGCGAGCGTGCGGGCCAGCAGCGTCCTGCCGGAGCCGGTCGGGCCGATGAGCAGGATGTTCGACTTCTCGATCTCGACGTCGGCGCGGGCCGTCTCGCCCAGCGCGAGCCGCTTGTAGTGGTTGTGGACGGCGACGGAGAGGACCTTCTTCGCCCGCGACTGCCCGATGACGTACTGGTCGAGCTTCTCCTTAATCGTGCGCGGAGACGGGATGTGCGTGACGAGCGACTTGGTGGCGCCGCGGCGGCGTTTCTCCTGGTCGATGATCGACTGGCACAGCTCCACGCACTCGCCGCAGATGTAGACGTCGTTTGGCCCTTCGACGAGCGGGCCGACGTCGCGGTAGCTCTTGCGGCAAAACGAACAGTAGGCGTTGCGGTTGCGGCCGGTGCTGCCGGTCGGGCGGCGCCCGCTGTCGGGGTCTTTCGTGGCCATGCCGTCTCCTGAGGTGTCGAACGTCCGTTCGCACGGCCGGGCTTATACGCCCGTCGGCGGGATTTCGGGGCTGTCCGGGGCGGCCGCGGGTGGCGGTTCGCCTTGCGAGCCGCCGGGTTTATCCCGGCGGATTGGAGCCGCGGGCAGGTTGAGCTGCTGTCGCAGCTTCGGCCCCAGCTTCGCGCGGATCCGCTCGTACTCCTCCTGACTCAGCTCGCCCCGCTCGTACGATAACCGGAACTCCGCCAACTGGTCGCCGGGAGTCAGCACGTTCTGGTCGGCCCGTTTGCGGAGCCGGTCGAACAATGCTAACACCAGGGCACCGAGCAACAAGATAGCTACGAGCGAAATCGTCGCCCAGAGCAGTCGCGGGTCAAGGAGCGAAGGTCCGCCCGCGGGGGGTGGGGCCGGGGCGGCGAGGACCAGGAGGGACCAACCAAGGGGCACGGGCGGCACGTCCGGTTCTCGGGTTCGAGTCGCGTGGCGGCCGCCGCCCCTCGCTCGCGGCAATTATAGCGCGGGCACGGGGCGGCGGCGGAAAATCCGGCGGAATCCGGGGTGGTTCGCGCCCGTCGCCACTCCTCCCAGAGCGCGCCATATGCCCCGTCGCCACAGATAGTCTCGCCGGCGCCCCCCGACTTTTGCAAGGCCAACTCAAAATGACGCGCATCTTCCTGACCCTCGCGACCGCCGACTTCCTCTCACTGACCTTGACGTTCGCGCTCGGCTGCTGGTCCAAACTCAGCGACGGCCTGCACGCCGCGAGCGGCTCCGCGTTCATGCTCCACTTCCTCTTCGGTCTCTTCACGGCCGTCGGCACGTTGCTCGTCCACTGCCTGATTTTCACCTACTTCCTGGGAACCGGCCGGTGGGTGAAGGAGGTGACGCTGGCCTATGATTTGCCTGACGAGCCGTGGCACAAGCGGACGCGTGACTTGAAGCGGCAAACTTTTCCGCCGGCGCTGACCGCGATGCTCGTGACGATCGCGACCGCCGCGGCTGGCGCCGGCGGCCAGCTGCAAGCCTGGCCCTGGCAGGTGCATTTCACGCTCGGGGTGGTCACGCTCCTGGTCAACGCCTGGGCGATGATGCTCGAGTATCGCAACGTTCACATCAACGCGCGGACGCTCGACGCGGTGTTGTCAGAGGTGGACCGGGTGCGGGCAGAGCGCGGTCTGCCGCCGAACGCGGACGCGCTCGCGGAGGAAGCTCGGCGATGAAACGTCGGCTGACTATTTGGCGGGGGCGGGGACCGGGGCTGGCGTCACAGCGACCGGCGCCGCATCGAGCGGCCTCGCCGGCGGGTAGACGCTGACGCGGCAGCCGGCGCACTCGGGGCCGTGGCAATAGTATTTCACGTTGTATGCGCGCGGGGCCCAGTAGTGCAGCGGCGAATAATACTCGCCGCCGCGGGGCTGGAAGAAGCCGTGTAACGGCTCGGCGGCGGCCGCGGTGGCAGAGGTGATGAGCACGGCCGCGATCGGTCCGACCGCTCGCAGGAGAATTCGGAGCGTCATGCGTCTGACCTCGGAGTGAGTCAACTGCCGTAGCCGTTGCATCGACCATTTACCCGCCTCACACAAACTCGACAGGGTTCTCTCTCCAGTTCGGCCCCCCGAATCGCCGATAAATCCCCTATCTTCGACACGCGCCCCACAGGAGGATGAGTGGCATGCGCCGCCGCGCCGTGCTCGCCTGCGCCGTCTGCGCGGCCGGGGGCGTGCTGCTGGCCGCCGATCCGCCTCCGGACGCTGCCGCTCCCGTCTCGCCCAAGTCGCTCCCACCGATCAGCGAGAATTCCGAGGGAAGGCGGCCGCTGCCGATCAGTCTCCCGACCGCGTTCCGATTGGCTGACGCCCGCGCCCTCGACGTCGCGCTTGCCGCCGCGCGGGTGAGGGCCGCCGCCGCCGCGCTCGACCGGGCTGAACTCCTTTGGCTGCCCAACATCGTCATAGGCAGCGACTACACCCGCCACGACGGTCAGATCCAGGACATCCGGGGGAACGTCTTCGGCACCAGCCGGAGTTCCGTTTTCCTCGGCGCCGGGCCGAACCTGAACGTCGCCGTCGCCGACGCGTTGTTCGTGCCGCTCAGCGCACGCCAGATCGTCCGCTCCCGCCAGGCCGACTTGCAAGCGACGGCCAACGACACGCTCCTGTCGGTCAGCGAATCGTACTTCAACCTGCAGCAGGCCCGCGGCGAACTGAGCGGGGCGGAGTCGAACGTCCGCGCCGCCGAAGACCTCGTCCGGCGGACGGAGGCGCTCGCCCAGGGCTTGGCGCCGCCGGTCGAAGCGAATCGCGCTCGCGCGGAACTCTCGCGCCGGCGGCAGACGGTCGCCAGTCTCCGCGAGCGGTGGCTCACGGCGAGCGCCGAACTCGCACGCATCCTGCGACTCGACGTGGCCGCGCAAATCGAGCCGGTCGAATCGCCGGCATTGCAAATCACAATTATCGACCCCACGATGTCGGTCGATGACCTCATCCCGATCGGTCTGACTTACCGCCCGGAATTGGCGTCGCGGCAGGCGCTCGTGCAAGCGGCGTTGGCCCAATTGCGTCAGGAGCGGTTGCGGCCGCTGGTGCCGAGCGTGCTCCTGCGCGGCATCTCGACGAGCAACCCCGGCCTGGCCGGCGGCGTCTTCGGCGGTGGAGAGAACAGCCATGTCGGCAACTTCAGCGCCCGCAGCGACTGGGACGTGCAACTGGTCTGGGAACTGCAGAACCTGGGTCTCGGCAACCGCGCGCGAGTGCGGGAGCGCCGCGCGGAGTATGAGGCGGCGCTGATCGACGTGTTCCGCGTGCAGGACCGTGTCGCCGCGGAGGTGGCGCAGGCGTTCGCGCAGGTGCAATCCGCTCGCGCCCGCCAGGTCGAGGCGGCCGCCGGCCTGCGGGAGGCGCAGGACACGCTCGCCAAGAGCATCGAAGGGTTGAGCCAGACGCGGCGGGTCGGCGAGTTCCTGATCCTGATCGTCCGGCCGTCCGAGGCGGTGCAAGCGGTGCAGGCGCTGGCCCAGGCGTATACCGATTTCTATGCCGCCGTCGCCGACTACAACCGGGCACAATTCCGGCTCTATCGCGCGCTCGGCCATCCGGCCCAATGCCTGGCCAGTCTGGTCCCCGAGTTGCCCGCGCCAGCGCCCTAGTCGGGATTCAGCCCGGCCGACGGTGCGCCCAATACCCCGGCCGGCGGCTGTCGTGTCCGCCTCCGGATTCGATCACCCGGACTGTCTCCCTACTGCCACCGGAAACACGCGCTAAACGACCCCGAGTTGGACCTGGTCGAGGAAGGCGGTGTTGTCGCCGCCGTTGGGGTTGAGGCCTTCGAAGGTCAGGGTGTGGGTGCCGGCGGCGAGGCTGATGGCGGCGGTCGCGTACGACCCGTAGGCCGCGCCGGCCGGGGTGAACGTGCCGACGGCCGCCCCGTCGACCAGCACCCGGAACGTCTGCGCCGAGGACTGGTAGTTGACCCGCTGGGCGGCCTGGAAGGTGACGGCGTAGGTCCCGGCCGCCAGGTTGAAGGTCTGGGCGAGCGACCCGGTCGATTGCAGGAAGGCGACCTGGGCGCCCTCCGGGGCGGCCGCGTTGCGGGCCGTGAACCCGCTGCCGTTGGCCGCCACCCCGGCGAGGCCGGAATAGGTCCACGCCGTGCCGGCCGGGTCGTACCGGAACGACCCGCCGCCGACCGCCGGCGATTCGAACCCGCCCCCCTGCAGGCCCGCCGGCGGCGGCGCGGCCGCCGCGACCTGCACGGCGTCGA
>DATJGQ010000209.1:0-5916 GCA_035494815.1 Gemmataceae bacterium | reverse complement strand
CGGGGACGCGCTGGTCGGCGTCCAAGAGCAGGATGCCCACGCGGCCGCCGCACGCCGCGGCCGCGATCGCCTTGAGGTCATCGGAACCTTGTCCGCGGGACCGGGCGACCTGGAAGTCGTCAGCGAACCGGGCGACCCGATTGAGGTAGAACGGCTGCAAGGCCGCCCACGCGGCGGCGGACATATCCTGCCGGCTCAGTGCTGCCGGGTTGCCGCCGATCCCGTTTTGAAGCAGCTGGGGATTCTTACTCAATCGCCGAAACAGCGACTGGTGCTCCGGAAGCGCCGCGAGGATGAGCGGAAGCCCCGACGGCCGCGAATGCTTCTCCCACACGGCCTTGTCAACCGCCTCGAAGAATCGGAGCGTGTCGCGATCGGCGTCGCGGCCCTCGGCGGCGTGACCGTGTGGGACAGTCGGCCGACCGGGCGCGGGGTGCGTGCCCCCGGTCCCCGGGCCGTGCGCGCCGACCGCCTTCCCTCCGACAACGATCTCATCACCCAGCGCCTCGCGGAGCGTCCCGGGAACGCCCCGCAAATCGAGGACTTCCACCCCGTAACGATTCCCCGCCAGCAGCCACACCTTTTCCCGCTGCAGGCACAGTACCTGGAAACGGTCGGCCGACTGCGTCTCGCGCAGGAGCGGCTTGACGTGAAAGGTGTCGGCGACGACGGTCGCGTCGGCCGGCTTCCGCCGCAGGTCGAAGATCTCGAACAGGTTGCCGGCCCCGAACACGGCCAGCCCGTCGAACCGGTGCGTCCAAAAGTACTGGTCGTCGCTCAGAGCGTGGAACCGCTCGCGGATGGTCCGCACGTCGCGGTCGGGATAGTTTCGCCCGATCTCCTCCTCGACCGTCCGCACGGCGTTGGCATAGCGGATCGGCCCCTGCTTGTTGGCCGGGTAGCTGCGATCGGTCGCCATGTAGATGGAGACGCACGGCGCCGGCCGGTCGGCGAGCAGGGCGGCGAGGTCGGTCCGGTTGAGCGGCCGCATCACTTCTCCTCCCGCGTCGGTGCGACGCCTTGCAGGGTCCGGGCGAGGCTGACGCTCTCCAACTCCTCGGGGTGGCGGAGCAGTTCCTTGACGGCGGGGTCGATCAGGCCGTCGACCCACTCCCCGAACCGGAGGCCTTGCGGCCGGTCGTCGAACGTCTCGAACGCGGTCAGGAACACCTCCTCGACGACATCGGCGATCGTGAACCGTGTGCCGATGGCGGCGTCGGCGGCCGGATCGCGCCCGACCCAGCGGCCGACGTGTTGCCGGACGGGTTCCTCGTACCCTTGCGTGATGTCTCGGAACGCGGCGTAGTCGCCGGTCTGGATCGCCGATTCGATCGCGGCCGGGTCCGGGTCGGCGGTCGGCTGCAACTCGCGGCGCGTGCCCTTCTCCGTCTTCTGACGCTCCGGCACGTTCCCGAGCCGGTCCTTGTAGTCCTTCAATTTGCGCATCAGGTTGTCGACGCAGCGTTCGGCGGCGGCCAGCGGCATGGCGTCGTGGTCACTCGCGACGAGCGTCGCGCCCGGGAGAATGAGGCTGGTCTTCACCGAGTATTCGTTGTTCCGCGTCCGGAACGAGACGAGCACGTGCAGGTCCGCGACCGGGAAGTTCTCGGTCATGCGGCGGAGGGCGGCGAGCCCGTCTTGGAACTTGGTGATCTCTTCCGGCGACAACTGACAGTGATGTGTATCGATCTTAACTTGCAGTTTTTCGGATTGGTCGTTCGCCATAATCGTCCCCCCTGATTCCGTCGGCGGACTCGGCCGAGCGGCGCGTCGGCCCCCGGGCACTAGTGGGCTGCACATCCCATTCCAATGCCGGGTGGACCTCATGGATGCTCCATTCCCCTCAGGTGCTGCAAACCGCTTGCCGCGCGGCCCGTTGAAACTAGCGGCTCCCCGCCTACGATTTCTGGCGAACAAAGAAAGTAGGTCGCACCCGAGAGGTGGGACTTTGGGAGAAACCGCATGCGCGTTCTCGCACCGCTGCTCATGATCGCGACTCTTGCCCTGCCGGTGGCGTGTTTCGCCGCAGAGCCCGAGGTGCTGACGCCGCCCCAGCAGGACATGGTCCGTTACCTCGACGGGCGTCAAGCGGATTTGATTAAGGCGAGCCAGGACATCTGGGCTTACGCCGAGATCGGTTTGGAGGAGCACCGGTCCGCGGCGCGACTTGTCGGGCTGTTGCGGGATGCGGGCTTCAAGGTCCGTGAGGGCGTGAGCGGCATGCCGACGGCGTTCGTCGCCGAGTATGGCTCCGGCCGGCCGATCATCGGCATCCTCGCGGAATACGACGCGTTGCCCGAGCTCTC
The DNA here is from genome assembly GCA_035494815.1 of Gemmataceae bacterium. GTDB lineage: Bacteria > Planctomycetota > Planctomycetia > Gemmatales > Gemmataceae > DATJGQ01. The sequence goes on along the minus strand of DATJGQ010000209.1, from coordinate 3,610 downwards.
ACAAGAGGCCACGCCGGACCGCAAACCGATCGTCGGCCAGAAGGCGGGTCACGGTTGTGGCCACTGCGCGCTCGGCACTGCCGCCGTCGGGGCCGCGCTCGCCGTCAGAGACGTGTACGAAAAACACAAGCTCAAGGGGACGCTCCGGCTCTACGGCACCCCCGCCGAGGAGACCGTCATCGGCAAGGTCTATATGGCCCTCGACGATCAGTTCAAGGATCTCGACGCCTGCCTGCACTGGCACCCCGGCACGAAGAACCGGATCCAGTACGGCAGCACGAAGGCGCTCATCTCCGCCAAGTTCAGTTTCACCGGCCTGGCCGCGCACGCCGCCGGCAGCCCGGACAAAGGCCGCAGCGCCCTCGACGGCGTCGAACTGATGAACGTCGGCGCCAACTATCTCCGTGAGCACACCAAGGAAACCAACCGCATCCATTATGTCGTCACAAACGGCGGCAGCCAGCCGAACGTCGTGCCGTCCGCGGCGCAAGTGTGGTACTACGTCCGGGCGAACGCCCACGAGGACGTCGAGTACCTGTTCGACTGGCTCCGCGACATCGCCGACGGCGCAGCCAAGATGTCGCGGACCAAGATGCAGATGCAGATCGACACCGACTGTCACGAGATCATTCCGAACCTGCCGCTCTCGCAGGTGCTGGTGCGGAACCTCAAACGGATCGGCCCGCCGCAATTCGACGACCGGGACAACTCCTTCGCGCGGGGGCTGCAAGCACCGCTCCGCAACGACTTCGGCCTCAAGGAAGAAAAGGCGTTGTTCGACACGATCGATGACTTGCCCGAGAAGCCCTACCCGTCCGAGGGCGGCTCGACCGACGTCGGCGACGTGAGCTGGCTGGTGCCGACGAGCGGGCTCAGTACGGCGTGCTTCCCCCTCGGCAGTCCCGGTCATAGCTGGCAGAATACGGCGTCGATCGGCTCACCGATCGGCCACAAGGGAATGATGGTCGCGGCGAAGACGCTGGCGTTGTCGCTCGCCGACCTTCTGCAGGACGAAAAGGTATTGAAAGCGGCCAAGGCCGACTTCGACCAGCGCATGAAAGCGCGGAAGTACACGACGCGAATTCCGGCGGGGCAGAAAGCGCCGAAGACTATTCGCTGAACTGCTCATTCAGGAACACGTCCTGCAGGCGGGAGTGCCTTGTCGATGTCAATCTCGCCCACCGTGCCCATATGATCGACCGGTGTCTCAGCTACTTTCGCGACGCCGTCGCGGCCCGCGCCGGCATCCCGTCGTGGGAGCAATGGTGGCGGGCGAACGAATCCCTCGTCCGGAAGAGCTTCGGCCCGACGGACTACGAACGACTCCGCAAGCGGGGGATTGTCGCCGCACGCATGATCGTGCGAAGAACGAGTCTGCCGTGGTCTTCCCGGGTGTCGGTGTCGCCCGCGTTCGGGTCGCCCGCGATTTGCGAAGACAACGTCGCGGCGTTCGAGCGGGACCAGGGGTTCTCATTTCCCGCCGACTATCGCGAGTTCCTGCTGTCTTACAACGGCGGCCGACCACGACCGGGTTGGTTCCGCATATCGGAGCCACAACCGACCGAGCAGCAGATCGCCGGATTCTCCCACCTGCTGTTCGAGCCGAACCTGCCCGAACCACGTTGCACCCACCTGCTGCAGTTCGCCGCACCGCCGCCGGCCGAGTACTTCCCGATCGCGCAACTGGCGTCGGCCGACGACGGCATGCTTTTCCTGAAAGTGACCGGCGAAAAAACCGGGTCAATCGCTTGCCGGCAGGGTGACGCCGCCCCGATGACGGTGGCGACTTCGTTCGACGGACTGATGAATCTGTTGGACTATCCCGAACGAGCCAAACCGTGGATGGGACTGATCGATTCTGCGGACCTCGACGGTTTCTGTAAATGGCTCGAATCCGTCACAGACCCGAACCCGCGCGACCCGGCCTCCGGTTTCACGCCGATCGAATACGCTGCCTGGGGACACGATCCGGACGTGCCGCTGGGTGAAGTGCATGCGGCCGACGTCCGGCTGCGGCGGGCGTGTTTGGAGATCGTCGAGGCGCTACTCGCGCGAGGAGCCGTCCCCGGCCGGGCAATGCGACACGCGTTCTTCGCCCGCAACCAGGCGATCGTGAAGTTGCTCCTCGCCCCCGGCCTCGACGGCGTGCCGACGGAAGACTTGCGCGACGTCCGTTATTACCTGCGCCACCGTCCCGCATGGGCGGACGACGAACTGAAGGCGGCCGTCGAGAAGGAACTGAAACGCCGGCGTCCGTGAGCGTCATTCGCCAAGGTTCACCGGCCGGTTGTCGTTGCGGATGCAGGCCAGTTGAAACGCGCCCATGTTGGCATAGTCGGTCGGCTGGTTCGGGTCGAACCGCGAACTCACGCCGAACGCAAGGAACCGCACCGACCCGTCGCAAAACACGGCGCTGAACCCCGACGGGTGCGACGAGCCGAACCGCGTGTCGGCGAGGTCACTGCCCGGGACGAATCGGTCCGCCGCCGGCGCGAGGTTTGCCCAACGGGTGTGGTCCCAGTCCATGCCGATCGCCCAGCCCGAATTGTCGTCGCCCGCGTTGACGTTCGGGTCGTTGAGGACGGCGATGTTCAGGTTCTTCTCCGCGACCGCGATCGTGTTGGTCGTGCCGTCGCGGATATCCGAAAAAGTGATCTTGGTGCCGAACGAACTGCGCACCACGATGCCGTTATTCGCATTGTGCCAGTCGGCGCCGGCGGCGTAGGTGCCGCCGTTGGCTGCGTAATCGATCAGCGACCGTTTTCCTTCCGACCGCGTCAGGACGGTCTGCTGCCGGCGGGTCGGACAGTAAAAGATGGCGACCGGCGTCGACATGACCAGTGCGTCGCCGCTGCCGGGTGGTTGTCCGGGCAGGGTGTAGGGCGTCCGCCAAAGGTTGTCCTGTTCGATGTACGGCAGAATCTGATAGCCCCAGCCCCATTCCTGTTTCGGACCGTTACCCGGCTCGGTCTTGTTCGGGTCGAGCCACGAGCGGGCGGAGAGGTGATAGTAGCCGCCGCCGGGCAAATAGCCGCGGCTGTGGGCGTGGTTGTGAATGGCCAGGCCGATTTGTTTGAGGTTGTTGGCGCATTGGACCCGGTTCGCCGCCTCACGCACCCTCTGCACCGCCGGCAGCAACAGCCCCATGAGGATCGCGATGATCGCGATGACGACCAATAGTTCAATGAGTGTAAACGCGGGCCGGCTTTGGATCGGCGTGCGGGCCAAGGGACACCTCGCGAGTCAGAGGATGGTAGATTGGTATCACGGCGCGGGCGGCTTGTATCCGGGCGGGAATTCCGCTCGGGCGAACGCTTCCTCGGTCAGCTTCCTGACGCCGGTCGGGGTCATGACGTAGCGCACGCCGCCGGCGCCGATTTTCTCGTGCGCCACCACCATGGTCGGGTTCGGGGCGTTGCCGAGGTCTACGCCCCAGGCGATCGCGTACGGCTGGCCGTCGTTCGGCGACTTGAGGAGCGTGTCGAGGTCGCCAAATTCTTTCGCCACCGCCTTGAGGTCATCGACGCCGCGCGGCGGTCGGCCAAGGCTGCGTTGGGCGGCGGTGTAGACGCGCGTGAGTGTTACCAGTTGATCGCCGCCGTGGTCGGAC
>DATJGQ010000208.1:0-3793 GCA_035494815.1 Gemmataceae bacterium | reverse complement strand
ACGCGCGGGTTGTAAGCGTAACTGCACGTGCCCCAGAGACCGTTGTTGATCGGCACCGGAGAGCCGGTGATAAAAACCTGGCCTGAGTCGTTACTCCCGTCGGCCGGGCTGATGAAGACTTTGAGGATGGCCGCACGGCCTTGCTGCGTCGGCATGACTGCGTCGTAGGCGGCCTGGCTGTTGACCGAACGGATCGAGCGGTACAGGGCAGGCTGTTCCAGCTGCGGCAGGATCAGGAAGAACGGCCCGACGGCCTGGTTCCACGGGTTCGCCGCCGTCGCGGCGAATCCCGCGCAAATCGGTTCCGCCGGGTTGGGCAATCGGTCGCCCGCCGTATCGGCAAACGAGTGCACGGCCAGGCCGATCTGGCGCAGGTTGTTGGCACTGGACGACCGCGCCGACGCCGCGCGAATCCGCTGCACCGCGGGCAACAACAGTCCGATCAGCACCGCGACGATCGCGATGACGACGAGCAGTTCGATCAGCGTGAACGCTCGGCGGCGGGCCATGACGTGACTCACGGGGCGACGGCGCACCAGAGACGGGGGCCGCTAATGACGGTCCTTCAACCATAGGTCGAAAACTGCGGCGACGCCAACCAGTAGCCACCGGCCGCCTACCTCTCGTTTGCCGATCGGTGTTCGCTTATTGTTTAGCGCTAATGCAACCGGTCGGGTATCATAGCTCGCCGGCCTCTCATCATTACCCAATTCGCAGCGGAGAATCGCACATGCCGCCGACCACGCTCGCGCTCGTCACAGGGGCCAACCGGGGCATCGGCCGGGAGATCGTCCGCCAGTTGTCGGGGAAAGGAATTACGACGATCCTGGCGGCCCGCGACAAAGCGAAAGCCGACGCTGCCGCGCGGGAACTCGGCGGCGGAGCACAAGTTCTGCCCCGGGAGCTGGACGTCACCGACGCGAGCAGCGTCCAACGCCTGGCGGACGCGGTCGCGGCGGAGTTCGGCAAGCTCGACATCCTCGTCAACAACGCCGGCGTACTGCTCGACGAGAAGGCGAGCGCGGTCAGCGTCGATCTGGCCGCCGTGCGAAAGACACTCGAGACAAACCTGCTGGGCGCGTGGCGAGTCGCGCAAGCGTTCGTGCCGCTGTTGAAGAAGAGCGGGCACGGGCGGGTGGTGAGCATGTCCAGCCAGCTCGGCCAGTTGCAAAGCATGCGCGACGCGTACCCGTCGTATCGCGTGTCGAAGGCGGCACTCAACGCGGTGACGTTGATGCTCGCCGACGCGCTCAAGCACGACGGCGTGCTCGTCAATTCATGTTGTCCGGGGTGGATCAAGACGGACATGGGCGGGGCGAACGCGCCGGGGACGGTCGAGGAAGGCGCGGACACGCCGGTCTGGTTGGCGACACTCCCCGACGACGGGCCGTCGGGCGGGTTCTACCAGGGCCGCAAACGCATTCCGTGGTGAATTACAGACTCTTGGGAGCGGCGGGGTTTATCCCCTCCGGGAGACGGTCTTCCGGCGGGGATAAACCCCGCCGCTCGCTGGATAATTCTAATCGTCCTCGCTGAGTCGCCGGACCATCCCGCGCAGAAACTCCCAAACCGTCCGAGCCGCCAGCCGCGCGGTGCGGCCGTCGGGGTCGAGCGGCGGTGACAATTCCACGACGTCGATCGAGCGGACCGTCGAGCAGACGCCGGCCTTGTGCGCGGCGTACAGCCAGACGTGCGGCGAGAATCCCGCCGTCGCGGGGGCGCTCACGCCCGGCGCCGCCGCCTGATCGAGCGCATCCAGGTCGAAGGTGACCATCGTCGCCTCTTCGCGGGCGGCGTAGATCGATTCGACCGCCGTAAAGCTGATCGACGTGTTGAAATGGGCCTCGCACCGGTGCTCGTCCAGGTAGTTGAGATGAGCGCGGGTGACGCTCGGCGGGTTCAGGCCGGCAACCGTGTAGCCGCGACACAGGCCGGACGGGTGTTCGAGCGCCTGCCGGAAGGGTGAGCCGGAATGTCCGCGTCCCTCCTTGAGCGGTCGGACGTCGGGGTGGGCGTCCCAGTTAAGGATGTGGACTGATTGCCCGGCCGCGACGTGGCCGAGGAAGTGGCCGAACGCCGTTTCGTGCCCGCCGCCGAGGATGATCGCAACTGCGCCGCGGATGAGGTGCGGGGCGAGCACGCGGCCGAGCGCCTCCTGGTCGGCGTCCAGGTCGCCGGTGATCGCCAGGTTGCCGAGGTCGGCCGTGCCGTTGACCAAGTCCATGAAGTCGTCGCTCCGTTCGGCGTCGGGCGTCATCGGCCAGAGGGCCCGGCGGATGGCGTCGGGCCCCTCCGCCGCGCCGGGCCGGCCGCCGTTGCGGCGCACGCCTTCGTCGGTCGGGAAGCCGACGAGCACGACGTCGGCCGTCTCGGCTGTCGTCGCTGCGCCGATCAGGTTGCCGATCCGCGGGTCGTCGGTGTTCGGTCGCGGAAGCGGAATGTCGGGACGGAGGAGTTCGGTCATACGGGCAACGTACTTCACGCGCTCGGCGATCGTCCAGCTTTATACGACCCGCCGGCCGGCCGTGTAGACGCCGACGACGGCATTGGGCCGCAAATGATAGAGCCAGTGCTCGACGGACTCGGCGTCGAGCAGCGCGAAATCGGCCCGCTTGCCCGGTTCGAGCGAGCCGACTTCGTGTTCCAGGCCGACCGCGCGGGCCGCGACGATCGCCGCACCGCGAAGTGCTTGCGCGGGCGTCATGCGGTTCATCGTGCAGGCGAGCGTCATCGCGAACGGCAAATGATAGCTCGGGGCACTGCCCGGGTTGAAATCGGTCGCGACTGCGACGGGTACGTCGAGCGCGAAACAGCGGCGGGCGTCGAGCGGCGGCTTGTTCAGATAAAGCGACGCGAACGGCAAGAGCACGGCGACGACGCCCGCGGCCGCCATCGCCCGGAGGCCGTCGTCGCTGGCGAACTCGAGGTGGTCCGCGGAGATCGCCCCGACTTCCGCCGCGAGCGCCGCCCCGCCGCCGTCGGCGAGTTGGTCGGCGTGCAGTTTCGGGCGGAGTCCGTGGGGCTTCGCGGCGGAAGAGATTTGTCGCGCTTCGTCCGGCGTGAACGCGCCGTGTTCCACAAAGACGTCGCAAAACGCGGCGAGCTTCTCGCCGGCGATGCGCGGGATCATCTGCTCGCACACGAGTCGGACATATGCCGCGCGATCGTCACGGAACTCCGGCGGGACGACGTGGGAGCCGAGAAAGGTGCTGACGAGCGTACCGGGGAAATCGGCTCGCAACCGGCGGTAGACGCGAAGCAGTTTCAACTCGTCATCGAGAGTCAGCCCGTAGCCGCTCTTGCACTCGACCGTCGTGGCGCCGAGCCGCAGCATGACGGCGAGGAAGCCGCGGGACCGCTCCACGAGTTCATCTTCGCTCGCCGCCCGGGTTGCTGTCACGGTGCGGAGAATGCCGCCGCCGCGGGCTGCGATCTCGGCGTAGTCGGCGCCCTTACAGCGCAGGGTGAACTCGTCCGCCCGCCAGCCGGCGAACGCGAGGTGCGTGTGGCAGTCCACGAGGCCGGGGATGACCGTGGCGCCTTGGGCGTCGATGGTCGGGGAGGAGTGCAGGTCGCTGGGTAAGTCGGCGGCACGGCCGGCGAAAATGACGCGGCCGGGGTCGTTCCAGGCTAGCGCGGCATCGCGGACTAGGCCGGCGTCGTCGAACGGCGATCCAGCCGGGCAGATCGCTAGCTGATGCACATTGGTCAAAACCTGAGGCATAATCCCATAATCTCGGCGAGCGGGGTTGCGTAAGCGCCCCGAGGATTTTCCAGCGCTCGAGCGCGTGAG
>DATJGQ010000207.1:0-2153 GCA_035494815.1 Gemmataceae bacterium | reverse complement strand
TCCCGTTCTGCTCAAGGGGCGGGATGCCGTGGCCGTCTGTCGCGCGGCCGTGCGGGGCGGCGCGACGATGATCCAGGTCCGCTGGAAAGATGGCGCCCCGGCCGAAGTTTTGGAGTTGACCCGCGCGCTTGTGGCGGCGCTGGCCGTCCCCGTGCTGGTCAACGATCGGGTGGATATCGCGCTCGCCGCCGGGGCGGCGGGGGCGCATCTCGGCTGGGACGATGTGCCGCTCGAGGCGGTGCGGCCGCACGTGCCGCCCGGTTTTCTGCTGGGGATCTCGGTGGGTTCGGAGGATGAGGCGGCGGGCGCACCGGCCCGTGCTGATTACTGGAGCATTGGGCCATGTTTTGCGACGCCGAGCAAGCTGGACGCCGGGCCTCCGCTTGGGCCGCAAGGCTTCGCCGCGCTCGCCGGCCTCGCCCCTGAAGGGATGCCGGTGCTGGCGATCGGCGGCATCACGCTCGACAACGCGAGTTCGGTGATTCGGGCTGGTGCGGAGGGTGTCGCGGTTATTGGGGCGGTGCTTGCCCCGGCGGACACCGAAACTGCCGCGCGGAATCTGGTACTAGCACTCGGGCGTCGATCGGCATAGGAATTGCGCGCCGTGTCGATATCTGTCCGACACCGACCGGAGCGCGCCGATGCAACGTCTCGTCCCCGGGCTTTGCGCCCTCCTCGCGGCGGGAATCGCCGTTTCGGTCGCCTGTAACGAAGCCGCGACTACCGCCGGTCCCACGCCGAACCCCGCGACCCAACGTGTTCCCGTCCTCGTAATGCAGGCTGGTGACAGCCAGTTCGCTACCGTCGGTCGGGCGGTGCCAATCAACCCAGTTGTCCGCGTGGTCGACGACTCGGGCCGGCAACTCCAAGACATCACGGTCACATTCACTGTGACGTCCGGCGGCGGCAGCGCGACCGGCACTACCGCCGTGTCGGACTCGGCTGGTTTGGCGACAGTCGGCTCGTGGACGCTGGGACCGGCACTCGGCACGAACACCATGACCGCAGCAGTGTCGGGTCACAGCGACCCGATTGTATTCATTGCGACTGCGTTGTGTGATTGCTGGAAGGACAAGGCGTCGCTTTCCGGTCCTCGTTACAGGGGCGGGAGCGCGGTGATCGACGGAAAGGTCTACGTCGTCGGTGGCCAGAACGGCTATTACGCCGGACTACCCCTCGAAGTCTACGACCCCGCGAGCGACACGTGGACTTCACGGGCGGGCCAGCTCCCGATGATGACTGCCGGGACGGCCGCGGCGCTGAACGGTCGACTGTATCTGGCGGCGGGGACGCCGACGCAAACGCCGGTTCCTTACCTGCAGTCGTACGACCCCCAGACTGATCGTTGGACGTCCCTGGCGGCACCTCCGAAGCAGCGCGACCAGTTCGTTCTCGCGCCACTCAACGGGCAGCTCTATCTGTTGGGCGGGTACGGTAATCCTGACGGGGCGCGGACTGTGGAGGCCTATGACCCGGCGACCGACACGTGGACAACCAAGGCGCCGATGTTACGCTCTCGAAATGGGTTGGCAGTGGCTGTGGTGAATGCGACTCTCTATGCGATCGGCGGCGAGACCGAAGACACGATCCAAGGGATACCGACGGCGCACGTCGCGAGCTCAGTTGAAGCGTACGATCCCGCGACGGATACCTGGACAGCAAAGGCGTCACTCCCCGTTCCCGTGACGGGATCGGCGGCGGCGGTCGTGGACGGAATCATTTACGTAGTCGGAGGCGGTCCGTTTGACGCGTTCGGTACGGTCAACGTGTACGCGTATGATCCGACGAAAGACAAGTGGACCGTGCAGCCCCAGACGCACGCGCCTCGTTCCTACGCGACTGCGAGCGTGGTCGATGGCACCATATACGTCATCGGAGGAATCGGCGCCCAGATTGGCGGCGTCGGCGGCCGGCGTGAGTTCTTAGCGACCGTCGAAGCGTTCAAACCTTGATCGCGGAGGCTGTCACCGGTGCTGTGCGGGGCGCGGCGGGCCCGGAGGCCGCTGCTCGGCCGGTGGCTTCTGCCGCGCGCGTCTGATCGCCGCCAGGTGCTCGGCGTAGGACGCCGAGAAGACGTGCTTGCCGTCGGGCTGCGCGACGAAATAGAGATAGCTGCTCGATGCCGGATATAGCGCGGCGATGATGCTCGAATC
>DATJGQ010000206.1:0-3042 GCA_035494815.1 Gemmataceae bacterium | reverse complement strand
ACGTCACGTCGGCCACGACGGCGCCGACCGTGGTCACGACGCCGGCGACGGTTGAGACGATTAAGAACGCCATCACGGCGACCGTCAGCGCGTTTGCCCCGACGGCGACGGCGACGGTCACCGGTACAGTGGCGACGCCGGCGGCGAAACCCGCGGAGAAGAAGGACGAGACCGATAAGAAGTAACCCGGACGCCGCCGCCGGCCCGCGGCCGCGGGCCGGCGGCGGAGGTCGTCAATGGCGGACGTGGACGTCGCGGCAGTCGCTCAGAAGATCGGCGGCAACGTCGAGAAGGTCATCATCGGCAAACGGCCGGCGGTGACGATGACGCTGGTAGCCGCCTTGTGCGAAGGGCACGTCCTGCTCGAGGATGTCCCCGGCGTCGCCAAGACGATGCTCGCCCGGGCGTTCGCCAAGAGCATTGGCTGCACATTCAAACGTCTCCAGTGCACCCCGGACCTCCTGCCCACGGACGTCACCGGGGTGTCGGTCTTTAATCCCAAGACGACTGACTTCGAGTTCCGCCCCGGGCCGCTCTTCGCGCAAATCGTTCTCGCAGACGAAATCAACCGCGCGACCCCGCGGACGCAGTCGGCGCTTTTGGAAGCGATGGCCGAGCGGCGTGTCAGCGTGGATGGCACAACCTACACGCTGAAGCCGCCTTTCCTCGTGCTCGCGACGCAGAACCCGATCGATCACGAAGGCACTTTTCCGCTTCCGGAAGCCCAGCTCGATCGCTTCCTGATCCGCCTGAGCATCGGCTATCCGTCGATCGACGAGGAAGGCAAGATGCTCCAGCGGCTGCAGAAGTCGCACCCGATCGACGATCTTGGCCCCGTCGCGACGGCCGCGGAACTGCAAGGCTGCGCCGATGCCGCCCGCGAGGTGTTTGTGGACGATAAGGTACGGAAATATGTCCTCGATCTGGTACACGCGACACGCGTGCACGAGGATGTCGCGCTCGGCGGGAGCCCTCGGGCGTCGATCGCGCTTTTCCGGACGGCGCAGGCGCTGTCCGCGGTCGCTGGTCGCAACTTCGTCCTGCCGGACGACGTCAAGCGGATGGTGCAGCCGGTCCTGGCCCACCGCTTGATTCTGAAGCCGGAAAGCCGGCTACGCAAACTGACGGCCGCGGCGGTCCTCAACGAGATCATCGGCGATACACGCGTGCCCATGATGCAGCGGCCGGACACCCACGACGACTTCCCCGACTGAAATCAGATGCGTTGGTTCTTCGGCCTACTGCTGATCCTCGCCGCCGCCTGGGCGATCGACTCCGGGCTATTGGCGTACGCCGCCTATGTCCTGCTCGGCGTGCTGCTCTTGACGCGCGTCATCACCCGCAGCGGTCTGAACCTCGTCATCGCCGAGCGCGAGTGCGGGCCGACGGAGGTCGAAGTCGGCGAGCGCGTCGAGGTCACTCTCACGGTCCGCAACGACGGCTGGCTGCCGATCCCCTGGGTTCTGTTCGAGGACGTCCTGCCGGGCTTCGCCCTCGCGCAGCGGCCGCCACGGCTTCGCGTGAAAGGCCGAAGGATTCAGATCAAGATGCTGCGCGGCCAACAGGAAATCGAAATCCGCTACAAGGTCGATTGCGTCATGCGCGGTTTCTACCCGATCGGGCCCTTGGTGCTCGAAAGCGGTGACCTGTTCGGGCTGCACCGCCGATACCGCGTGGTCGCGCGACCGGCGTTCGTGACCGTCTATCCGAAGGTCGTGCCGCTGGCCGGCTACGACATCGCCTCCCGCCGGCCGATCGGCGACGTGCGGCTCGTGCACCGCCTGTTCGAGGACCCGACGCGGATTTCCGGCGTGCGGCCCTACGAAGCCGGCGACCCGCTCAACCGCGTGCACTGGCGAGCGACCGCGCGGACGGGCCGGCTGCACAGCAAGGTGTACGATCCTTCGACAATGGCCGGAGCCATGCTGCTACTGGATTTGCATGTCGCGGGTTACCCGGCGCGTGGCGAGCCGAATCGTTCCGACCTGGCGGTGACCACCGCCGTTTCGCTCGTGAACGCCGTGGCCCTGCTCGGCCAGCAGGTGGGCCTGGCGACCAACGGCCGCGACGCCGCCGAGCGTTTGACAGAGGTGGGCTTCCGGCAATCGACCGAGGAAACGGCCGACAGCGATAATTGGTTGCTCGCCAAGCAGCTTCGTGAGGCGAGCGGCGAGGGCAAGGACAACGAGCGCCGGCAGCCGCAAGTCATTCGCGCCGGCCGCGGCGTGGACCAGTTCCAGCGCATCCGCGAGCTGCTGGCGCGGGCAGAGGTAAACGACGGACTGACGTTTGCCGAGTTCGTGTTGGAAGTCGCCCCGCAGTTGCCGCGCGACGCGACCGTGCTCGCCATCCTGCCGGCCGTGCCGGTTGAGACGGCATTCGTCCTCGGCAACCTGCGGCGGAGCGGGTTCGCGGTGACCGTCGTGCTGGTTATGCTGAGTCAGGGCGAGGTCGAAACGGCATACGGGCGACTGGCCGCCGAAGGGATTCGCGACGTACGGCCACTCACGGGCGAACAAATGCTGTCAGATCTGTGCCAATCGGAAATGAATCGGACGCCGTACATGGTCAGCGCGGGGTAACTCATGGCTAACGAATGCCAACCGCCGACGGCCGCCGACTACGTCATCACGGCCCTGAGCCCGGCGCTGATTATGGGCCTGGTCGGCAGCCTCGCCTTTTTCCTGCTCGAAATCGGCTATCAGGGGCAGTACACCGGCCGGCTCGCGTACACGTTATTCTTCTTCGTCTTCGGGGCCGTCCTGGTCAGCCGTATCGCGATCACGCTCGACGGCAACCGTGCGTGGCTCTACGGCCTCGCCCTCGGCGGTGCGGTGTTCCTGGCAATGACGAAGTACATGGAGTACCCGCCGGGCAGCTCGCTCGCGGTTTTCGGCTGGATGATTAACCTCGGGATCATCGGCGTCGTGCTCTGGTCGGCAAACAAGCTGACCTGGGATTGCACTTACGTCGACGAGAAGCAAGAAGACGCCGGCCGCGGCCTGATGACGGAGGTCAGCCGGCGGTTGGCGGCGACGTCCG
>DATJGQ010000205.1:0-6821 GCA_035494815.1 Gemmataceae bacterium | reverse complement strand
TGTTCCGCCGCGACCCGAGCGGAGCGAGGAGAGCGCTGGCCAGCGCTCTCCTCGCTCCGCTCGGGTCGCGGCGGAACATTGACAGTTTTTGATTGCATGCTTCAGAATGAACCAACACAGGAGTCTTCTTGATGCTCGATCGTCCGGTCGCGCTCGTCACCGGCGGCAGTCGCGGCATCGGCCGCGGCATTTGCCAGGCCCTCGCGCGCGCCGGTTACGCTGTCGCGATTAACTACGCCGGCAACGAAGCGGCCGCCCGCGAAACACAGCAATCGCTCGCGGGCGGCCCCGCTTTGCTGTCTCAGGGCGACGTCGGCCGCGCCGCCGATCGGGAACGCATCGTCGACAGCATCCTTGCCGCCTGGGGCCGCATCGACGCGCTCGTCAACAACGCCGGCATCACGTCGCCCGGCCGAGCCGACATCCTCGACTCGACAGAAGACTCCTGGGACCGCGTGCTCGACGTCAATCTCAAGGGCCCGTACTTCCTCACGCAGCGCGTCGTCCGCGAGATGATCCGCCTCGGCGAGAGGCTCATGCGGCCGACGATCGTCAACGTCACCAGCATCTCCGCGACGGCAGTCTCCGTGAATCGCGGCGATTATTGCATCTCCAAGGCCGGCCTGAGCATGGCGACAAAGCTCTGGGCCGTCCGCACCGCCGAGCATGGCATTCGCGTCTTCGAAGTCCGTCCCGGCATCGTTGAGACCGACATGACGGCGTCCGTGCGCGAGAAGTACGACCGCCTCATCGCCGACGGCCTGACGCCGATCCGCCGCTGGGGCACGCCGGAGGACGTCGGCCACGCGGTTGCGAGTCTCATCAGCGGCGCGATCCCGTTCAGCACCGGCGATGTTTTGCACCTCGACGGCGGTCTCCACATCTCTCGTCTGTAGCCGGCCGCGGCATATAACGGCCAGCATCCCGTCGGGCGGCCACGCGTCTCGCCCTGTGCCCGACTATCTGACGGACCGCAGGAGACCTCAGCATGGCGTTTTCACTTCCGAACCTGCCCTATCCGCCCGACGCCCTCGAACCGTCCATCGACAAGATGACGATGGAGATCCACCACGGCCGGCACCACAAGACCTACGTCGACAATCTCAACAAGGCCCTCGAAGGCCACGCGGACTTGCAGTCGAAGTCGATCGAAGACCTGATGCGAAACCTGAACGGCGTGCCGGAATCGATCCGTACGGCGGTCCGGAACAACGGCGGCGGCCACGCGAACCATTCGCTGTTCTGGGAGATCATGGGCCCGAAGTCGGGCGGCGCCCCGTCCGGCGATCTCGCCGCGGCGATCAATTCGGCGTTTGGCGGCTTCGACCAGTTCAAGGCGAAGATCAAGGAAAACGCGCTCGGCCAGTTCGGTAGCGGCTGGAGTTGGCTGGCGGTCGGCAAGGACGGCAAGCTGCTCGCGGTCAAGACGCCGAATCAGGACACGCCGCTGATCGAAGGCCACACCCCCATCCTCGGCATCGACGTTTGGGAGCACGCGTATTACCTCAAGTACCAGAACAAGCGGGCCGACTACGTGGACGCGTGGTGGAACGTCATCAATTGGAAGGCGGTTGGCGATCGGTTCGCGAAAGTGAAGAGGTAAAAGACTCCAGGCTTCAGGCTACAGGCTTCAGGCCGAAAACTTCGGGGTTCGAGCGGCACAGAGGAAATGCTCTTACTGACGTCTGTCGCCTAGGGCCTGAAGCCTGACTTGACAGCAGCCGCGGCCACGGTATCGTCCGGCCCGACTCTCGGGGGGCCTGCGCGATGCGTGCGAATTGGCTGCGAATGCTGGGCACTTGCATGACATTCGGCGGCATCGTCGGCTGCACGCCGCCGGGGCCGAACCTGAAAACGCCTATGCCCGAGCAGTACACGCTGCCGCCGGCCGACGACGCCCGCTTCAGCAGCCCGCCGAGCTATCCGAAAGAGACGCTCAACCAGGACACGCCGAAACTGATCTCCAAAGACGCGCCGAAGATGCCGTCACAGATGCCGCAGATGGGCGGCGGTCCGGGTGGCGGCATGGGACGGCCGGGCGGCGGGTTCTGAGCGTCACTCCGGCATGAACCGCTTCATGAGCGCGGCCAACCGCTCTTCCATCTCGGTGCGCTCGTCGTCGTCGAGGGCCGGTCCCCGTCGCAGGCCCGCCCAGGTCAGCTTCGCGTCCCAGCCGGCGGCCGCCGCGCTGTGGTTGAATTGTTCTCGTAGGCGCAGGCCCCAAACCAGCCCGTAGCGGTCCCGGAAGGCCAGCCACCGACGGTCGAAGTCGGTGCGTCCCAATTGACCGATCCACCAGCACAACCACGCCAGCCATGGCGCCGGCGCCAAGGATAAGGCGACCAACTGCCGCTGGGCCATCTCGTGCTGAGTCAACAATCCGGCCATGACCCACCAGCAAGCGACGAAGAGCCACACGGCCCCGAGTGCCAGCCAGGTGGGCAGGTAATTCGTAATGGTCATGCCGAGCAGACCGATCAGGAAAATGATGCGGAACCAGCCCAGGTCGAATTCCGTGTCCGTGGCGGCGCCCTCCGCGAGCGGGAGGAGAAGGATCACCATCAGGCCGGTCACGACGAAGTTCCACGCGGCCACCCCCGGCCGGCGGGCCCCGAACACGGCGATCCCGGCACAGCCCGTCAGGCACAATGCCACGTAGTCCAAACGGCGGTCCGCGGCCGACAACGCCAAGCCCCAAACCAGCCAGCAGAGCCAAGTCCAGAAAATGGTGTGGAGAAGGCTCGTGCGGCGGTTGGCCCAGGTGGCGACCGCCAGCGGGACCGCCACGGACGCGTAACAGACCAGTGCCAAAGCGGACATCGGGTTCGACATGCTTCGGGACAGTCTACGGATGCGGATTGTGCCGGTTTGCCGGAACGCCCCTAGCATTCGCGGCGGACGGGCGATAGCGGTTCTGACCGACGACCGCCGGCTCGACCGGGTCAGGGACAATCGTGAGAGGCGAGCGGACAGGTCCGTCGGGCCGATGCAGAACAACGGGACGACTCGACGTCGCCCCGTGATTCTGCCCGCCCGGAGTCTTCCCCATGTCTCGGACCCGCGCCCTGTTGGTGTCGCTCACGCTCCTGAGCCTGGCGTCGCCCGTGGCTGCCGGCATTTTCGGCCGCGGCAAACCGAAATCTGATCCCGCCATGCGTGTGCCGGAATTACTCATACAGCTCAAGACGGACAAGGACGAGGCGAAGCGGACCGCCGCCGCGGAGGAGTTGCGGCAGTACGACCCGAAAGCGTACCCGGAGATCATGGCCACGCTGATCGACGCCCTTTCGAAGGATACGAGCCCGGCCGTGAGGTCGGAAGTCGCCACCAGCATCGGCAAACTGCGGCCGATTTCCCAGCAGGCCGGCTACGCCCTGGAACAGGCGACCGGGAACGACGGCTCGATGCGAGTCCGGATGTCCGCCCGGCAGGCTCTGTGGCAATATCACCTCGTCGGCTACCGCAGCGGTAAACCGACGGAAATGCAGGCCCCGCCGGCCGCGCCGGTCGCCTCCGCGCCGCCGCCACAGGCCACGCCGGGCGGCATGACTCGGGTGACGCAGCGAGTCGCCGCCGGACAATTCCGCGAGACGCCTGAACCGCCGCTGGCCGAGCCACTCCCGGCGACGCCGACGCCGTCCGCCGCGCCGCAGCAATCGCCGCGCGGCCCCGTCACCCCGCCGAAGTCGTCCAACCCGCCCAAGCAGATCGTGCCGCCCCCGCCGCCGCCATTGCCGGCGAACCGCAAAGCGACTCTGCCGCCGCCGCCCCCGGTGCCGTCGCAGCCGGAAAAGGCCGTCGCGCCGGCGTCGTCGCCCAAAAATGAAGGCCCCGAGCTGCCGTTCTGAGGCCGTCGACCGCCGAAACCCGATTCCCGACCCGCTGCCCTTCGCCCGTCTCCGGGAACGACTTATACTAGGGTAGCGACTATTTCCGGGATTTCGGGGGTAAGGGTCATGGCCCGAGTGTGTCCGCGGTGCGGAGCAACCGTTGCGCGGGGTTTTCTCTGCACGACCTGCGGCATCAAGACCATCGAGACGGAATCGTCCGCGGCCGCCCTGACGCCGGCCGCCGTCGAGCGGCCGAACTTTGCCGGCGGCGTGCTCATCGGTCTGCTCGTGTCCCAAGCCCTCTACTACGCCTGCCGTAATCTGGCCACCGCATACTTGCTCGGCACCCGCGGCGCCATGGAAGAGGCCGCATTCTGGCAGTCCGCCGGCGGCCAGATGATCACCCAGGTGCTGCAAGGGGTGACGTTGTTCATCGGCGGCATGCTGGCGGGCGCGGGCCATTCGCAATCGATCGCCGCCGGGGCCGCGCTCGGCGTGGCCAATTCGATTCTGTTGTCCATGATGCTGTTGCTGCTCAAGCATCACCCGAGCGAGATGATCCTCTACGGGCAACCGGTGCTGCACGCCATGATCGGGGCGCTGGGCGGGTTCTTCGGGCATCACGTCTGGCAGCCGGCCCCCCAACTCGCGCCGCCGCGGCCGTCACGAAAGGGCGAGGAGCCGCTGTCCGTGCAGCTCCCCGAGGTGGACGAACTGCCCGACGTCGAGCCGCTCCCCTGGCTCCGCATCCTGCTCGGCAGCATCGTCGCCGTCGGCGGGACGATGTGGGCGCGCACCGCCCTGGGCTTTGTGCTTTCCGGCAGCGGGGTGCAGGAACTCGTGCAGTCGCAATTCATCACCTTTGCACTGACCGTCGTCGCCCAACTCGTCGGCGGCGGAATTGCCGGGTCGAACACGCGCAATGGTTTCCAATACGGATTCTGGGTCGGAATTCTCTCGGCCGGCGCGATCGTGCTGCTGATCTCGTCGGCCGATGTGCCGCTTCAAACCAATGAGGCGCTAGGCATGATCTTCGGACTGGATTTGCCGCACGGCAGTCCGGCGGCGGTCGTCTTCCAGGCCGGACAGGCGCTGCTGCTCGGCATCGTCGGCGGTTGGCTCGGGAGTCTGATCCTCCCCCGCATGTCCCGGCGGCGGCGGCTCGGCGGCGGCGAGGCGTAAGGAAGGGCGTCATGGGCTGGCCGGTCAGGCACCTGCCCGTCATCCAACAGTGGGACTGTCACGGCTGCGGCGAGTGCTGTCGCGAGTACGAGGTCCACGTCACCGAAGCGGAGCGACAGCGGATCCTCGGTCAGGGCTGGGAGAACGATCCCGCGGTCGGCAGTATTCCGCTCTTTGTTCGCGTCGGCCGCTGGTGGAGCAAGCGGTATCGACTCAACACGCGACCCGGCGACGACGCCTGCATTTTCCTCAACGAAAAGGGCCTGTGCCGGATTCACGCCAAGTTCGGCAGCGAGGCCAAGCCGCTCGCCTGCCGCGTTTATCCGTTCACATTCACGCCGGCCGGCGATCACTGGCGCGTGGGAGTGCGATACGCCTGTCCGTCCGCCGCGAACAACCTCGGCCGGCCGGCGACCGCCCATGCGGACGACCTTCGCGTCTATGCCGCGGGGCTGGAGGAACGCGAGGGGATCGGCGGCCGGGTCGCCGAACCGCCGTCATTGCAGGCCGGACACCGCGTGCCGTGGAGCGATCTCGAACTCTTCGCCGAAGCGCTGATCAAGCTGCTCGACCAGCCGGAGATTCCCTTAGAACGGCGGTTACGACAGTGGGCCGCGTTGGCGGCGCTCTGCCGGCAGGCGAAATTCGACACTGTCAGCGGTTCTCGGTTGCGCGAATTCCTTAACCTGGTCACCCAGAGTGTCGCCGCGGAAGTCCGGCCGAATCCCTCGGACGTAGTCGAACCCTCCCGGATCGGCCGGATGTGCTTCCGGCAGACGGTCGCGATCTACTCGCGCCGCGACACCGGCCCGCGCCGCGGCATCTCGAAGCAGGGCCGGGCGGTTCTGTTTTGGGCGGCGTGGCGGTTCGCGCGCGGGACCGGAAAAGTGCCGCGGGTGCACGGGCTGATGCCGGAAACGACGTTCGAGCAGATGGAGCGGCCGGCGGGGCCGCTGCCCGACGAATCGACGCGGCTTCTGGAGCGGTATTACCGCGTGAAAGTCGAGTCGATGCAGTTCTTCGGGCCGACGAATTTCCGCATGATGTTCTGGGAAGGGGTGGAGTCGCTTCTGTTGACGTTTCCGGCGATCATGTGGCTGTCGCGGGCGTTCACCGATCGCTCGCGGCATGAGGCGATCACGCTGGCGCTGCGGATCGTCGACGACAACTTCGGCTACAACAAGATGCTGGGCTCGGCGCGGCAGAAGTTCGCCAATCGGCTGGTAGCCGGGCTCGGTGAATTGCCGAAATTGATCGCGTGGTACGGGCGGTGAGGGGCGCTCATGGGACTTATGGGACCTATAGGACTTATGAGTCCCATAAGTCCCATAGGTCCCATGAGCGCCTCCTCAGCACTTCCGCACTACTCCCACCAGCACGCCTTCAATCCGAATATCGCTGCTCGGGTCCACGACGATGGGTGCCATCGCTTCGTTTTGCGGCCGTAGCTCGATGCGATCCTTGTGCTTGAAAAACCGCTTTAGCGTCACTTCACCGTCCACGACCGCGACCACCCGCTCGCCGTTCTGGGCCGACTCGCGCTTGCGAATCACCACATAGTCGCCGTCTTCGATGTGGTTGTCGATCATCGACTTGCCGCGGACTTGGAGCAAATAGGTGTCCGGCCCGGCGAACAGGTCGTGCAGATCGATCCGCTCTTCTTGCGCTTCGGCCGGGATCGGCGCCCCAGCAGCAACCAAACCCTTAAACGCGAGGCCCGGCCGGACGCGCGACCGCCGCGTCGGCCGTATCGCCCGCGCCGATTTGCCTTCGCGGGTGATGAATCCCTTTTTCTCAAGCGCCTTGAGA
>DATJGQ010000204.1:0-3641 GCA_035494815.1 Gemmataceae bacterium | reverse complement strand
TCAAGGGATTTATCGTTACGCCGCGACCCGAGTCTTCGAGGGGAGCGCGGGCCAGCGCGCGCCGCGAAGACGCGGGTCGCGGCGGAACCCATTCCCGTTCATCGCTGGTAGATCGGGAGATTTCCGTTCTCCAGTTGCAGGATAGTCAGATAGGTGGCCGTCGTGAACGTCTGGCCGATGTAGCCGCCGCTCCACGAGCCGTCTCGATTCTGCGACGTGAGGATGTGGTCGAACATCGACGTCCGGTATTTGCTCCACGTGAGTTGGTCATCCTTGGCCGCCTTGGGGAAGAGCTTGGCGTAACCGGTTTCGCCGAGGATGTACATCGCCTGGGCGTAGTAGTAGTGCAGGTACTCATCGTGCCCGATCCGGCCGCGGCCGACGGGGATGGTCGTCCGGCAAAATTCGAGCCACTTTTTCGCGAGTTCCGAATTGTATTCGCCGGCGGAGAACGCACAGGCGATCGCCGCCGCCGTGAGCGGGGGCCGTTCGCCGCCGACCGCCGCGCCGCCGTGCGCGAGGCTGTAGATCACGCCGCCGCGCGGCGTGGTCGAATCCTTCAGGTATTTCACGGCCTTGTCGATGATCGACTTCGGCACGACGATGCCGGCGTTACGGGCGGACCGCAGCCCCTGCAGCTGCGTGATCGTGACCGAGCCCTCGTCGAAATCGCCTCCGTCCGCCGCGGAGACGTAGCCCCAGCCGCCGCGGTTCGTTTGGGCCTTGCCGGTGAACTCGACCGCCTTGGTCAGGATCCGTTCGAGTTTCTTACGGCGATCGCCGTCTTCTTCCTCGCCGTAGACGCACGAAAGGAACAGCAATGAGAACCCGTGGCCGTACATGTACCGGGCGGCTTCGGTCTGGTTATTCGGATTGCCGATCAGGCCGTTGGGTTGGGCGCGGTCCATGAGCCAATCGACCGCCCGGCGGAGGTTGTCGCTGTACTTTCCTTCCCGGAGCGTGCTGCCCTCCATGAGCATGGTCATGGCGGCCAGCGCGGTCATGGAAGTCGGGTATTGGCCGCCGTTGGCTTCCCAGTGGCCGTCGCGGTTCTGCGTCTCGGCGAACCACTTCAGGCCCTTGTCGGCCGCCTCACGGACCTTCGGCGGAAGCTCGTCCGCCCGCGCCGTCGGGGCGAGCAGGACGTATAACCCGGCCAGCCAGATCAATCGCTTCATTTCAAGCCGCTCCCGTCACGGAATGAGCCGTACAGTCATAAGACGAACGACCTTGCGATTTCTCACCGCCTATTCACCGTCGCCAGAACCGAGGCCGCTGCGGATGACCCGCACGTTGGGCCCTACGGAGGGCTTCCAGGGCGTTGGAGGCGCTGCGGACGCCGGCACGGGCCGGCCCTCGACGCGAAACGCAATCTTCAGGTCCGCCCGAATCAATTCGATGGTGCCGGCCTGCGGGTCGGTCTTCAGGGCGTGGAAGACGTTGTGCGGCGCGAATTCGCGGTCGTAGAGCAGCTTGCCCGTCCGTTTATCCACGCCCGTCACCTTGACCCCCATCCGCTCCGCCGAGCCGTTCGTGGCAGTTTTGTTGTACTGGCTGGCGAACAGCAGGATCGGCAGGTCGCGGACCTGTTCGAGGATCAGCCACTGGTGCGGGACGAAATCGCAAACCCATTCGACCGCGCCGCTTTTTCGCTTCAGAGCGTAGACCGGCCCGTTGATCTTGAGCGACCGCAGGCCGAAGCCGGCGTTCGCGTTCCACGACAATCCGGGCTCCGGCGTGCGGTTGAGCGCCAGATAGAGCCGTTCGCGATCGCCTAACAGCGTCACGTCCTGCAACTTGTCGACGTGCTCCGGCTGCAGTTGGCTCTTGAAAAGCACGTCGCCCGTGCGGGTGGTCAGGACGGTAACGTTACGGCCTTCGGCGACGCCGGTCAGTTGCGGGTCCTCCGTCCGGATGACGAGCGCGGCCGCGGCGAATTCGCGCCGCCAGACGTCCTTACCGGTTTGCACGTCGTAGAGGCGGACGAGCTTGTTACCGTCCTTTCCTTCTTCCTGGAGGAGCAGACACCGGCCCACCGTGCGAATCTTGCGGCCGTAGAGCGGGCCGAAATCGGCGACGGGAACCGCCACGCCGTCCTGGGCCCGCAGCGCCCGCACCGTTTGGCCGCCGCTCTCGCCGGACGACTCGACGACGTAGACGTGCTGATCGTCGCCGAACACCTCCGCGCGGACGGATACGTCGCTCTTCGTCCACATGACGCTCGGTCCCGGGCGTTGCAGGTCGAGCGCGACCAGCCCGTCGCGCGTCTGCACGGCGACGAACGACGGTTCGACGAGCGCGACCGAGCCGAGCTTTTCCTGCCGGTTGTCGTTGTAAACCAGCGTCAGCCGGCCGTCGTTCGGGTCGAGGGTAATGTTCTGCTGGGCGTTGGCGAACTGCATCGGCGTCGCGCCGAAGAGGTTGTACTTCCAGATCTCCTTACCGCTGGCGACGTCGTAGGCATAGATGAAGTTGTTCAGCTGCAGGACGAGCGTGTGCCCTTGCACGAAGGCGTAATGCCGCGGCTGGCCGCTGGAGAAGTAAAAGGCCGTCGGCAGATTGGTCTTCTCCCACTTCTTCTCGTTGGTCGCCCGGTCCAGTAGCCGGAGTTGCGTGGCGTTGCCGCCCTGGATGTTCACGTCGAGCACGAGCCGGTGCCGGTCGAAGAACGGCAACTGTTCGCCCTCCGGTTCGATGGTCAGGGACACCTGGCCGATCGACGCGAAGTTGGCCGTCACCGCCTGCGCCTTGAACGCCCCCTTCCATAAGAGTCCTTGCGCTTCCAGGTACGGCAAGAACCGCTTGTCGGTGGAGAGTTCGTTGAGGAAATCGGCGCCGGTCTTGCCGTCGCGGACGGGGACCGACGCGAACTCGCCGCCGAGTTGCTTGAACAGACCGACCGCGTCCTCGTAGAGTCCGCGGCGGATGTAGACGCGGGTCATCGCCTCGACCGCCTTGGCCGCAATCGTCGGATCGGCCTTGCGGAGTTCGGGCGAGAAGCAAATGGTCTTCAGTCTCGCCTCCGCCTCGGTCAGGTCGTCGGGCGCGCCGGCGGCGATCAGCCGTTCCGCCAGGTCGAGCAGCGCCAGCCGACCGACGTGGAAGTGGGCGCCAAAAACGGCCACGAACTTCCGCAGCTCGTCGACGTCATTCTTGGCGCGGACCGACTCATATCGCTGATCGATCGCCGTCTCCAACTGCTTCCGCTGTTCCGGCGTGGCCCGGTCGAGCATGCCCTTGATCCGGCCGCGCGACCAGACGTCGGGCCGCGACCGGGTGTTCTTTTCGTCCACGACGCTAACGAGTTCCTTGTTGCCGGTCAGCGCCCCGAACTGCTCATAGGCGGCGAACGCGTCGAGCAGACGGCCCTGTTTTTCCCGCCCGCGGCCGAGCAGGCTCAGGAAGTTCGCCTCCCGCCGGAGTTGCTCGTCGGCGAGCTTCTGCTTCGCAGCCGGCTCCGCGTCGGGCGGGATATCGACTTTGCAAAGTTCGCGGTATTCGTCCAGATACTTCTCCGCGCCGGCGAAGTCGTTCTGGAACAGGTCGGTGAACGCCTCATGGAGGCGGTTGCGGGCCCGGGCGCGAGCATCCTCCGGCGGCTTGTGCCGCAGCGCCGTGCGGAAGTCGTCGATCGCCAGGCC
>DATJGQ010000203.1:0-3232 GCA_035494815.1 Gemmataceae bacterium | reverse complement strand
GCCTGACCTACTCTAGCCGTGAACCGCCGCGATTCCACCAAGGTTTCTCAATCAAACACGACCGTCTTGTTGTCATACACCAGCACGCGGTGATCGACGTGCCATCGCACCGCCCGCGACAGCACCACCTTCTCCAGGTCGCGGCCCTTCTGGATGATGTCGTCGAGCCCGTCGCGGTGGGAGACGCGGGCGACGTCCTGGTCGATGATCGGCCCTTCGTCGAGGTCGGTCGTTGCGTAGTGGCTCGTCGCGCCGACCAGCTTGACGCCGCGCTCGAACGCCCGCTGGTACGGCCGCGCGCCGCTGAACGCCGGCAGGAACGAGTGATGGACGTTGATGATCCGCCGCGGATACTGTGCGACGAAGTCCGGCGAGAGGACCTGCATGTACCGGGCGAGGATCACCAGGTCGATGTTGTTCTCGCGCAAGAGCGCGATCTGCCGGGCCTCGACGTCCGGCTTCCGCGCGGCGTCCATCGGGGTGACATGGAACGGTACGCCGTAGAAATCCGCCCAGCGTTTCGCGTCCGCGTGATTCCCGATAATGAGCGGGACCTCGCAGGCAAGCTCGCCACGATGCCGGCGATATAGCAAGTCAACGAGACAATGGTCGTACCTGGAAACAAAGATCGCCGCCCGATGGGGCCGGTCGGACCGCTCGATCCGCCAGCGCATCGAAAATCGGTCGGCGATCGGCGCGAACCGCAGTGGAAAGTCCGCCGCGTCGAGGTTAAAGCCGGCCAGGTCCCACTCGACCCGCATCAGGAACAGGCCGCGCTGGGCGTCCTGGTGCTGATCGGCGTGCAGGATGTTCGCCCCGTGCCGGTATAGAAACTCGGCCACGGCCGCGACGATCCCTTTCGCGTCGGGACAGTCGATCAGCAGGATGGCGGTCCGGGACACCGGAAGTCTCCGTGTGTTGTGCGGTCGCTACCGACAATGATAGCTTTCCCTTCCAGGGGCGGCGTATCATCCCGATACGAACCCCTGCGGTGGAGAGGCGATTCACCCGCGGAATCGGTGCAAGGGTATCACGCCGCCGCGGCCGCCGACGCTCTTTTGGGGAGGTTCCGCATGGCTACTCCCGTACTGTTTCCCGTCAACGTCGAGAACAAGATGGGCTACATCGACGCCAAGGGCCGAGTGCGCATCCAGCCGCAGTTCGACCTGGCCGCCTCCTTCTCCGAGGGGCTGGCCTTTTTCGCGACTTGGGACAGCAATCGCCAAACGGACCGATCGGGAAATTTGAAGGCGAAATACGGGTTCATCAATCCCGCCGGCGAGGTCGTCATCCCGCCGACGTTCGACGAGGCGCTCAATTTCAAGGACGGTCTCGCTCCGATCCGAGTCGGCATTCGATGGGGCTACGTCAACGCCAAAGGCGAAGTCGTTGTTAAGCCGCAGTTCGATCAGGCGTCAGAATTGTCGGAGGGGTTGGCCTCCACGCGCATCAAAAAGAAATGCCAAGTGCTCAACCCTGCCGGGGACGTTGTATTCTCCGTCGAGGCCAGCACCGTCGCGGAATGCCATGACGGGTTGATGCGCTGCGAAAAGAAACGCAAGTGGTCATATCTCGATCGCACGGGCGCGACGGCGATCGAACTGACGTGCACGGCCGCGGAAGATTTCTCCGACGGCCTAGCCGCCGTCCTCAAGAATGGCCGCATCGGCTTCGTCGACAAGGACGGCGAATGGGTAATCCCTCCCCGCTTTGCACAGGGCAGTCGCTTCCGCGAGGGATTCGCGCGCGTCCAGTTCGCCCGCGAGGGCCCGTACGATCCGACTGTCCCGCAGGATTTTGGTTTCATTGACAAAAGCGGCAACCGCACCCCGGCGGGCTCCTTCTTCTCCGCGGGCCACTTCTCGCAAGGCCTGGCCGCCGTGTGCGAGAAGTACAACCAAGGCTGGGCCTACATCGACGCCCGCGGCCAGACGCGGATTCCGACTCTGGCCTGCACCAGTGCCGGCGAGTTCCAGGATGGGCTGGCCCTGATTCAAGTGAAGGACGCAGCGACCGGTGACACTCTCTATGGGTACATCGATCAATCGGGCAAGTTCGTTTGGCGGCCGCAGGCGTGAAGGAGCGATTCGGCCACGCCGTGGATGGGTTTGCGGCCAAGTCTGAGTTCGAGAACCGTCCGGGCTGGCGGGTCAGCGACAGGCCGCCATTGAATCCGCCGTGGGGCTGAGACCGTCGGTCCGCCGAGAACGCGAGGGCTTCTGACATGGGCGCGCCGAACGAACCTCGGCCCCGGAAATCTGTCCTTGGGTTATGTGTACTCGGCGGTTCCGCGGCGCTGGCCCTTGTCGGGGTGCTGACGCCGCAACCCTCGGACCTGAACGTAATCACCGGCGCGGTCTACGGACTCGTGTTGGGGGCCATATTCGGGGTGGTCGCGGATCGAATTCGTAGCCTCTCGTGAACGAGCGAGTGAGGTAACGCAGGGCATCGCGTCGTGAAACGGTCGGCCCGACTGGAACTGGCCAAGCAAACCGTCGCGATCGTCGAACGGGGTTCGTACCAGGCTACGGACGATCGCGTCATCGACATCGCAGAGTCCGTCCGCGCGTGCGTCAACGCCACTCGCTTCGTCCCGCCCGGAGAACTCGGTCGATTGCGGCAAGAAATCCTCGCCCGGCCCAGCGCAGGCTTTACCAACTTCGAGGTCGTGAATGAGACCACTCTCGCCGGCATCGCCCGCATACTCGCCGAGGGCGACGGCCCCGTCGCCGCCTTGAACTTCGCGTCGGCGAAGAACCCCGGAGGCGGCTTCCTCAACGGCAGTCAGGCGCAGGAGGAGTCCTTGGCCCGGAGTTCTGCGCTGTACGCTTCTTTGCTGCGGGCGCCGCAGTTTTACGAGCGGCATCGCGCGTCGCCGTCAATGCTCTACTCCGACTCGATGATCTGGTCACCCGGGTGTCCCGTCTTTCGCGACGACGACGGCCGGCTGCTGGAGGAGCCTCGGCTGGTTACGTTTATCACGAGCGCGGCCCCGAACGCCGGCGCCGCGGCGACGAACCGGCCGGAAGAGTTGCCGCTGATCCCCAAGGTGTTCCACCGGCGCTCGGAGTACGTGCTCGCGTTGGCGGCGTCGCAGGGGTACAAGCGGCTCGTGCTCGGCGCGTGGGGTTGCGGCGTCTTCCGCAATGACCCGGAAGTCGTCGCCAACGCGTTCGTGAGCCATCTGACGCGCGGGGAGTGGTCCGGCCGCTTCGAGCGGGTCGTCTTTTCG
>DATJGQ010000202.1:0-2057 GCA_035494815.1 Gemmataceae bacterium | reverse complement strand
CGGGAAACTGAACCAGACCCCCGGGGGTCGCGCGGCGGTTCCATGGGGCGTTATCCCCTCGTCCCGCTCTCGACGCATTTGGGGCAGGGCCGTGGATCGCGGCGGCGAGATGGAGAAGGACTCTCGCGGGGTCGAGACTGGTCCCTCGCGAGACTCATGTCCCACTCGCTGAGTTGAGGAAGTGACGAGCCTTGGTCGACGTGCGGTGTATCGGACGGCCTCGCGTAACAGAACGGCGACGTTGTTGAGATCGGTGTCGGCGGCCGCAGATCGACGAATGGGGATCGGGTCAGGGCGACGCGGCTGATCGGGTGGCGGAAATGGGCCGGTCGGTAGCCTGGCTGATCTTCGGGCGGTATGATCGGGTCCTGGCCGCGATCGGCCGACTGGCGAGCCGCTCGCCGGTGCCGGCGGCGCCTGAACAAACGCCCGCCGCGCCTGCGAAGCCCGACGAGGGTGCCAATCGCGAGGCACCCGCCGCCGCCGAACCAGTGTTCCTGTCACGACCCAGCTGGCCGAAGCGGTTCCCCCTCGAAGCGAGTTGGGAGAACGGCCTGTGGTTCGAAACGACGAATAATGAGTTTCGCATCCACGTCGGCGGCAACGCCCAGGTCGATTCGACGTGGCTGATCGGGCCGCACGGCGTCTTCGCCCTGCCGAACGGCTCGCAGAACGGCGTCGAGAACGCGTCGGCGATCTTCCTTCGCCGTGTCCGCCTGCGCGCGGACGGCAGCATCTACGATCTGTTCGATTATTCGGTCGAATACAACCTCGCCAACGCGAACAACGAGAACGACGGCCTGCAGCCACCGTCGTTCGGCAACATCACCGGCGCCCCGGCGCCGTGCAACATCTGGATGCAAGTCCGCGACGTGCCGTACTTCGGGAGCATTCGGTTCGGCAACCAGGTGAAGCCGATCGGGATGAGTAACAACACGAGCCAGGCGATGCTGCCTTTCCTGGAACGGCCCGACAACATGGACGCCTTCTGGGGGCCGTTCGATAGCGGCTTCGCCCTCGGCCTGACCGCCCGCGATTGGACGGAGTCTGAGCGCGTCACGTGGCAGTACGGCATCTACCGGCCGGCGATCAACGTCTTTGGCGTCGCCTTGAACAAGGGCGCCTACGGCGGCCGCGTCACGGCGCTACCGATCTACGAGGACGATGGCGAGCGGCTGGTTCACATCGGCTTCGGGACGTTCAACGGCGAGCTAGTCCAAAACGAATTGCGGGTCCGGGCCCGACCGCTCCTCCGCAACGCCCCCGGATATGCGGTCCCGGTGCTTGTGGACACGGGGAATATGGCCGGCAGCCGGCAGTACACGCTCAACCCCGAATTCGCCGCGGTGCTCGGGTCGTGGACCTTCCAGGCGGAGTGGACGGGGCAATACCTCACGCATGCGCAGCCCGTCGGCGGCCTGCCGCAAAGCACCGTCTTCTTCCACGGCGGCTATGTCGAGGCGCTGTACTTCCTGACCGGTGAGCAACAGGAATACGAGAAGCGCGACGGAGCGTTCGGGCGGGTCGTGCCGCGGTCTAACTATCACATCAAACGCGGCGACTGTTACCGTTCGTGCGGGGCGTGGCAGGTCGGCGCTCGGTTCAGCTACCTGGACATCAACGACAAGGGAATTCGCGGCGGCCAAGTCTGCGACTGGACGCTCGGGCTGAACTGGTTCCTGAACCCGAACATGAAGGTGCAATTCAACTACATCGCAGAGCATCGCGACGGGCCGCAGGACGTGGCCAGCGGGTGGATCAACGGCATCGGCATTCGGGCGGCGTATGACTTCTGACCGTGGGTCGTCCGGCCGCAATAGAGTGAAGCGAATCTGTGATCGCGAGCCGGCTGTCAGTTTTTCCCCGCCACCTGTCAGTTTTGACAGTTGCGAAGTGGCACACGGCCGAGTAGCGTTCCTCCATACTTCTCTCCCGATGCCGAATTCTGACCGACCCTCTTGTTGAGGGGGAACGATCCGTTCTGTCTCCGAAGCGGCTTTTCATCATTGATCGACGACACTCGCGCCGGGGAAACGTCGCCTCCAACGGCCCGCCGG
>DATJGQ010000201.1:0-6531 GCA_035494815.1 Gemmataceae bacterium | reverse complement strand
CGGCGCTGTTGTTGGAAGGGTCCGGGTCCGGCTGGTTCGCCGTGGCGCCGGCCGTGTTGTTGATCATCCCCGCGCTCGGCAAGTTGACCGTCAGCGTGACCATCGCGCTGGACCCGTTGGCGAGGATGCCCAGGTTGCAGGTGAGGACGCTGTTGGCCTGCGTGCTGATTCCCTGGGAGGCGGTGGCCGAGAGGAAGACGACGCCCGCGGGTAGCGTATCGGTGAGCGTCACGCCGGTCGCACTGTCGGGGCCGTGGTTGGTCACAGTCAGGGTGTAGGTCAGGCTCGTGCCGGCGAGCGCCGGGTTGGCCGAAACCGCCTGGGTCACCGCGAGGTCGGCGCCGGCGGCCGCGGTCGGATCACCCAAGTAGCGCGCCAGGACGATGTCCCGATAGGTGCTGTCCGTAGAGGCTGCTCCAGCCACCACGATGTTGCCGTCCGCCTGGATCACTACGCCCGCGGCGGAATTCTGGGCCGATGAATCGGAATTGAACGAAGTGAAGGCCTTGCCGCCGGTCCCAAACGCGTTGTCCAGGCTGCCGTCGGCGTTATACCGCGCCACGACGAATCTCGACACAGTCGGAATCGGATCCGGCCCAATATGGTCGGGCTCCTCAATCACCGATCCGGCGGCCACGATCCTGCCATCGGCCTGAAGGGCGATGTCGGAGATCGCGGCGGAATCCCCCGGGATGACGTCGTTCGCGACCAGGCCACCGGTGGCAAACCCGTTGTCCAGGCTGCCGTCTGCGTTATACCGCGCCACGACGAATTTCGACACAGTAGGAATCGGATCCGGCCCAATATAGACGACCGGCTCAATCACCGATCCGCCGGCCACGATCTTGCCGTCGGCCTGGAGGGCGACGCTGCTGAGGCTCGCGCTGTAAGGACTGGCAATCACCTCGGTGGTGACCAGGCCGCCGGTGCCGAAGGTGTTGTCGAGGCTGCCGTCGGCGTTATACCGAGCCAGGGCAAGTGAGTTGGGGCGGGTGAAGACGAAGCCCGCTTGCCGGGTAGCTCCCACCGCCACGATCTTACCGTCGGCCTGAATGGCAATGCCGGAGGCGATGGCGTTATCGTGGCCCAGGTCTGGGGGTACTGGGGACGGGCCAATGTACAGAGAATTGTATGTAAACGTCGTGGCCAACATGCCGCCGGTGCCAAAGCCGCTGTCGAGGCTGCCGTCGGGATTGAAGCGGGCCAGGAGGAAGTCGCTGTAGCCCCCGCTCATGTCATAGGCGTCGGTCGCCACCACGATCTTGCCGTCGGCCTGGAGGGCGGCCGCGGCGGGGTCGCCGTAGAGCGTAAACCGGGGCCCCAGACTGTCCTCGACGTATGCACTGGTGACACCGTTGCCGTTTGCACCAAACGTCGTGTCTGGGCTGCCGTCCGGTCGGAAGCGTGCCAACCCGATGTAATGTTCCGTTCCGAATGACGATTCTACGGCGACGATGTTTCCGTCCGGCTGGATCATAACGTCGCTGAAGAAGAAGTTGTGTGTGTTCTGTGATCTATCGGGAAAAAAGACGTGTCCGCCGGTGCCGAAGGTGCCGTCCAGGGTGCCGTCCCGGTTGTAGCGCGCCAGGGCGTAGTTCAAGCCGTCCGAGTTGGGGAAAACCGTCAGTCCGGCGACAACGATTTTGCCGTCGGCTTGCAGCGCCACGGCGTCGGCTCGCGTCTCCTGTCCGAAGTCGCCGAGCACCCGGCCGCCCGCACCGAAGCTCGGGTCGAGCGCGCCGGCGGTCGGTACGGTCCGGTCTTCGAGGCACTCCAACCGCGGCCGGAAGCTCGCCCCGCGAGGGCGCTGAGTCCTGATCGGTACGTTCTTCCGGGACGCGGGCAGCCAGGGTGACGTCATCGTCGGATTCCTCTCGCGATAAAGAGACGGGGCCGCGGGCCTTGCACGCGGCCCGTTTGTCGCCGCCCGAGCGTCCCCGGGAGGGAGGTGGCTCCCTCCCGGGGACGCTCCGGCACGGGACGGGTCTATGACAGGTCCGTGACCGGAAGCCTTTTCGCGCGGGGAATCCGAAGAATTCTTTAGTCTCAAAGTGCCAGCAGGTCGGCGCACTCCGCCGCCGTGCATGTATTCCTTCTGCCCGTTGTCGTGAACGGTGGCCGCCGCGAGCAGGGCCGGGCCGTTGAAGCCGCCTGCCAGCGTACCACGGAGGTGGCCGCCCCGGATCTGATAGTCGCGCAGGGCGTCGGCCAGGTCGTACGTCATCACCGGGGCGGCGGTCACGTTGGTGACCGTCACCCCGGTGATGACCACGACGCCGTGCTCGGCGGGATCGCCTTTCCGAAAACTACGGCAGGATGACGCCAAAGCGGCTGCGGAACTGGGCCAGGTCGGTCCCGTTGATCGTCCCGTCTCCGTTGAAGTCGAGGACCGACGCGTAGCCCGCGTCGCCGGAGACGCTCCCGAACGCGCCGCGGAACGCCGCCAAATCTAAGCCGTTGACCGCCTTGTCGCCGTTCACGTCGCCGAACAAGCGGAAGAGACTCGACACGCTGTCCCCGCCCGGCAGGCCGCCCGTGACCTGAGCGCTATGGACGGTCAGCGTGTAGTTGCCGTCGACCAGAGAGTTCGCCCCCTCCGCGAGTGGGCCCGAGAAACTGAGCCGCGCGACCGTCTGCGCCGCCGTCGAGCCGGACAAGTCCACCGCCAGCGTCACGTCCCCGCTCGCACCCGGCCCGGCGCGGGTCAGTTGGAACGCATTCGCGGCCGGCCCGGCGAACGATACGACGCCGGAGAAGCTGACCGTCACGCTCCGCACCACCGACCGCTGGGCGGTGCCGATATCGACCACGACCGACTGCACGGCCGGTCTCGCCGTGACCGTCAACATCGCCGCGTTCGAAGTCGCGGTGCTGAAGCCGTTGTCGAAGACCGCCCGGTATCGGTTGCCGTTCTGGCCGAGGATCGTCGTGAATGACAGCGTGTTGCCGGTCGCCCCGCCGACGTTGGTGAACGTGGTCCCCCCGTTGGTGCTCACTTGCCATTGCACGGTCGGCGCGGGCGAGCCGGTGGCGGCCGCGGCGAACGTCACGGAAAGGCCCTCGCCGATCGTCTGGGTCGCCGGCTGCAGGATGACGGCCGCCGGATCGTAGTCGTTGATCGAAACCGTCGCCGGGTTGCTCAGGGCGAAGCCGTTGCTGACGACGTAGGAAAAACTGTCCTGGCCGAGATAGCCGGCCGTCGGCGTGTATTTCACGTCAAAAGTGTTGGCAATCTGGGTGACAGTACCATGCTGCGGCTGCGTATACGAGGACAGGGTTATCGGCCGCCCGTTCGGGTCCGACGCCGGCAGCGTGAATTGGGCGAAGGTGTCGCGAACGACGTTTACCGTGAACGCGGTGCCGATCGGCCTGGCCACCACGGTGAGCGTGGCGGGGTCGGAATTCACCGTCCCGCCGGCGTTGGTGAACACGGCCCGATAGCGATTGCCGTTCTGCGTCACCGCCGCCGTGAACGTCAAGCTGCCGCCGATTTGCCCGGGGACGTCCGCGAAGCCCGACAAATTGGAGGATTCCACCTGCCACTGGATCGTCGGGGCAGGGGCACCCGACGCGACGGCCGCAAACGTCACCGGTTGACCTTCGCCGATGGTTTGGCTGAGCGGTTGGGTTGTGACGGCCGGCGATAGCGGGATGATCGTCGAGACCATGTCCGAACGGCTCCCGAAGAACGGGTCGGGCGTCGGGCTCGAGACGGTCGCCCGATTGATGACCGTGGACCCGGGTATGGCGTTGGTGGCGATCCGGTCCACGACCTGGAATGTGGCCGTGGCCCCGGCCGCAAACGTCGAAATCGTGAACATGACGGGCGATGGCGGTAGGCCGGGCTGGATCGGCGGCTGGGGCGGGATGGCGGTAAACGCCGGACCGGCCGTCTGCGTCGCGGAAACGTAACTCTGAACGAACGTCAGCACGTCCACCAGACTTACACTCTGCGCGTCGCTCGGCCCCAGATTGGTGAGCGTGATTTGGTACGTCGCATTCGCCCCTGGCGGGGCAGTGCTCGGGCCGGTCATGCTCACCCCCAGTCTGGCCGACGCGTTCACCGTTGAAGTGATCGAGCCGGCGTTATTGCCCGTGTTCGGGTCGGAGGTGCTCACGTTGGGTTGGAACGAAACGGTGATCGGCGTGCCGTTGGCGATCGATCGGCCGACCGCAAAGACTTCGTCGAAGACCTGACTCTGCCCCGAGGCAAGTGTCCCGCCCACCGGAGGTCCCGAGACCAGAGAATAAGAAGTGAGAGTGACGTTCGGCGACGCGGAGTACGTAAGGTTCGCGTTCGGCACGTCGCTCGGGCCGTTGTTGGTGAAAGTCACGCGGTAGGTCGCGGAGGTTCCGGCGACGACGGTGCTCGGCCCGGTCACCGTCACCGCCAGGTCGGCCGAGCGGACCAGCGTTGAGCTGACCGAGTCCGTGTTGTTCGTGGAGTTCGGGTCGGCGGTGGAACTGGAGACGCTCGTCGACGTCGTCAAGGGATGGATCTGCGGCACGGCGTTGGCATTGATGTGGGCGCGCAGGTTGTATGTGACGTTGGCGAACGGCACCAGGGCAAAGTTCGACGGGGCGTTGAAGGACACGAGACTCTCGACGCCCGGCAGCGTGTAGCTGACATTCACCCCCGTGGCCGTGCCCGGGCCGAGGTTTGAGACCGTGATCGGGTAGACGACGTCCGCGCCGGCCGCGATCGTCGCCGGCCCGGTGATGTTCACGAGCAGGTCGGCCGCGGGCACGATGCGACCTTCCAGCGCCTCCAAACGCGGTCGGAATCGTGTCGGCGGCCGGCCGCGCCGTCCGCCGGCCATGTTTGGATGCCCCAACTTGCGCAGGATGGACGTGAGAACGGACATGACTGGTTCTCCCAAGGTTTGGAATCCGGAAGTACGCCTCTACTTCTCAAACGGGGGCTGTGACACCGCCCCCATCCCGGCCGGTGCGGCGGGTTTTGATTGGTAGGTTCTTCCGGGAACGTCGCAGCCGGGCGGACTTCATCGTCGGATTCCTCTCGCGATATGGGACGCGGGGCCCATGGGGGCACTCGGCCTCTCCATGACCGCGCGGGCGCTCGCGGGAGGGAAGTGGCTCCCTCGGGGACGCTCCGGCACGGGACGCGTCTATGACAGGTCCGTGCCTGGAAGCATTTTCGCGCGGGGAATCCGAAGAATTCTTTAGTCCCAAAGTGCCAGCAGGTCGGCGCACTCCTGCTCAACCTCGGCCGGCGTGCCGGGGTGGTGGAAGGACATGACTTCCAAGAGCGCCGCCTTAAACTCCTGGCGGGCCTTGGCGTATTCGTGGTGCAGGACGGCCGGTTCGACCTGCCAGCGTGCGGCGATGTCGCGGACGGGCAGGCCCTCATGAAAGCGGAGTCGCAGCAGTTCCACCCGGCGCCCGGCCGCACCGCCGCCCTCTCGGGCGCGGTCGGCCTGGAGCTGCGCCGCTTCGCGGATCAGGGCCTTGGCCCAGGCCCGGTCAAACAGACGTCCTTCGCTCTCCTCGGAGTCAGCCAAGTCGTCCAGGCCTATCGCACCCAGGGGATGGCGGTCGCGGTCGCGCCCCTGCCGGGTTTCCAGGCGTAGCGCTACCAGGCGCACGACGCCGTAGAGGTATGGGCGGAACCCGCCCCGATCGCGTTCCGCGCGCTGCAAGACCCCGTCCGGCTTGAAGCAGTCCACAAACACTTCCTGAACGGCGTCTTCGACGTCGGCGGCGCCCGCGGATAGCCGCCAGCGTGCGGCGAGGTAGGCGCGAACGATTGGGACGTAGCGGCGGGCAAACAGTTCGCGATCCCCACGGCCGCCGGCTGCGGCAGCCTGGATTGCCGTCCAACAGGTGGACTGCGACGAAGGCATGCGCTGACTTCATGACGGGAGAATTGGCCGACTCGGTGTGCCCATCATACGGCACGCCCACGGGAATTACCAAGGCGAAGTGCGCGAAAACGGACCAGCGGCACGGCCCCTACCGGTCCCCGGGGGTGTCCAGTTCCGCAACCGCTTCGGCGTCATCCTGCCGTAATGTCATCAACCTGAACGGCGCCGGTCAGCGGCCACGATTGGGTGATCATGGAGGTCGGCTGCGACGTCGGCGCAAGAATGGGCGCTCGCCCGGCTCACAGAGGTGCTTGCAGGATGGCGCCGGGACGGACTGGGCGTCCGGGCCACGGGGAGAGTGTCCTAGACCCTCCCGTGTCGCGACTTGTCATGGACGGCTTCTGCCATCACCGCCGACGAATGGTCCTGGTGATGTCGGACGGCACCCGGCAAACCTGGACCCGCGCCCCGGCGGACTGATTCCCGTGCCAGGTGCGGCGGCGGTCTGTTCGCTTCCTCCGCACCTCTTGGCGGACGAGGCCGGAAACGGGTTCAGGGAAGATCATCGCGGTCAGCGCTTCGGACGTTTGAAAACGAACGAGACTGTGAATTCGTCTGTCGCGCGCCCGACCGGAGCGGGGGTCGCGCAGAGTTCCCACCCGTCCGAGCCCAGTTGGTTCAGCCGGGCCTCCATTTGACTGACACT
>DATJGQ010000200.1:0-10847 GCA_035494815.1 Gemmataceae bacterium | reverse complement strand
CTCAGCAGCAGATTCGACAGCGAGACTTCCTTCTTCGTGCGGAAGGCGTTGCTGTATTTGACGTGCCGCCCGGTCTTAATTGTCCCGCCGCCGCGGCCGGCCAGCACGATCGGCAGGTTTTCGTGATTGTGCCGGTCGGGGTCGCTCAGGGCCGATCCGTACAGAATCATCGAATGATCGAGCAGGGTGCCGTCGGCTTCCGGCACATTCCTCATGCGCTTGAGGAAATAGGCGAACTGCTCGACCATGTACTGGTCGATCTTCTGCAACTTTTCGAGCTTTTCCGGGTCTTTGCCGTGGTGCGATAGGCGGTGATAGGCGTCGGCGATGCCGATCTCTTCCAGCGTGCGGAAACTGCCGCCGTTGGCGAGCATGAACGTGCAGATCCGCGTCGTGTCGGTCTGAAAGGCCAGGAGCATCAGGTCGTACATGAGCCGCATGTGCTCGGCCCAGGTGCGCGGAATCCCATCGGGAACCTGCAAATCCGGAACGGCGCGTACTTGAGTCGCGGCCTCACGCTCAATCCGCTGTTCGACCTCGCGAACGCTGGAGAGGTACTGGTCCAGCTTCTGTCGATCGCTCGGACCGAGCCGTGCATTAAGCCGCCGGGTGTCGTCGGCGACAAAGTCCAGGATGCTTTGCCGCGTGGCCGCCCGCCGGGCTTGCGCCGCCGGACTGTTCTTCCCGCCGAACATCCGCTCGAACACCGCCCGCGGCTTGATTTCCTTCGCCATCGGGACCGACGGCGTCTTCCACGAGATGTGGCCCGAGTAGGCACAGCTATATTCGCACTTCTTCGCCTGCCCGCCGGGTTCGATGGCGAGTTCGAGCGAGGGCAACCGCGTCTGGCCGCCGATTCGTTCCGCCGCGTACTGGTCGACCGATTGGCCGATGTGGATATCGGTCTGAGACTTGCGAGCGTGTGCGCCGGTGAGAAAGGTCGCCGGGTCTCGGTCGTGGTCCCCGCCACCGTCGCCGTGCGGCCGGGCCTTGTCGTGGACGAAGTTGGACAGGACGAGAATGTCCTGCTGCACGTCGCGCAGCGGCAACAGGGTTTTGGAAAGTTCGTAGTCGGCCCCGTCCCGGGCCGGCGTCCAGTGCTCCATGATCGCGCCGATCGGGACGAACACGAACGCCATCCGGTTCTTGACTAGCGTCGCCGGCGCGGACCAGGCCGCGCGCGGCAGCATGGCGTCGAGGACCGGCAACGCCAACGAGGCGCCGAGGCCCTTGAGCAACGCGCGGCGAGAAAGCGGTGTCATGACGGCGGCTCTCGACTTTCCGGTGGCGGCTCTTGTGCGCGCCGCATCTGGAACGGCGCGGATTCGACGATGGCCAGTATCAAGGTCGCAAATCGATCGTCCGTTCGCAGCCGGGCGAGGATCTCATCCACGGCACACTTGTCGTACCATTCGACGCCCCGCCCGAGCGCGTAGGTTAACAGTTTCTCCGTGAGACAGCGACCGAAATCCGCCCTGCGCTGGTTGAGAATCGCGATCAGTTCCATCGGGCCGTCGAACTCTTCGCCGGTCGGCAGGGCTC
Source organism: Gemmataceae bacterium (assembly GCA_035494815.1). GTDB lineage: Bacteria > Planctomycetota > Planctomycetia > Gemmatales > Gemmataceae > DATJGQ01. The sequence continues at coordinate 9,305 of DATJGQ010000200.1, read as the reverse complement.
CTTTGGCGTCGATCGGCTGTGTGCCGTCGCGCTCCCGCCAGCGGCCGACCGGGTCGAAGTTCTCCAGGCCGAATCCGATCGCGTCCATCGCCCGATGGCAGGCCGCGCAGGCGGGATCGGCGCGGTGCCGTTCCATCTGCTGTCGCAAGGTCAGCGTTGGATGCGCCGCTTGTGTCTTTTCCAACGTCGGCACCGACGGCGGCGGCTCCGGCGGGGCATCCCCGAGCAGGTTGGTGAGCACCCACTCGCCTCTCTTGACCGGCGACGTTCGCGCCGGATGGCTCGTCAGTGTCAGGAAACTCCCCTGGGTCAAAACGCCCGATCGCCGTTCGTTTTGGAAATCGACCCGCCGGAACTCCGGGCCGCTCACCCCTTCGATGCCGTAATGCCGCGCCAGCCGCTCGTTGAGGAACGAGTATCGCCCGGTGAGAAGGTCGTAGATACTCGCATTGGAGCGGACGATCGAGCCGACGAACAGTTCCGTCTCCTTCCACAGGTCGAGCCGCATCTGGTCGTCGAATCCGGGAAACTGCGCGGCATCGGGCCTGACGTCCTTGGTGGTCAGTCGACGTAGCCCGAGCCACTGGCCGGCGAAGTTGCTGACGAATGCGTCGGACCGAGGGTCGTTCAAGAGGCGCAGCGTCTGTTGTTTGAGCACTTCGGGATCGTGCAGCCGGTTTTGCCTCGCGTGCTCGAACAACTCGTCATCCGGCATGCTGCTCCACAGGAAGTATGACAACCGCGAGGCGAGGGCGAAGTCGTCGAGCATTTCGACGCCGGCTTCTTGCCGACGGCCGCCTTCGACGCGAAACAGGAAATGCGGTGACACCAGCACGGCCTGCAGCGTGAGGTTCATCACCTGTTCGAAGGAATCGCCACGATCGAGCGCCCGTTGCGCCAGCCCCACATATCGCTCACATTCCTCGGCGGGAACGTCACGGCGAAATGCCCGCGGCAAGAACGCTTTGAAATTGGCGCGAGCGGCGGCGGCTGGAGTCAGGTCGGCGCGCGGCCACTCGCGGACCCAACCGCCGGGACGATCGCGGCCGATCGCCCGGTCGGCGATCTCTTCGGCCGCCGTGAGGTACTTTTCCAGAAGCAAAGGCGGAACCGTCAACACGTCGCCGATCGTGTCGAAGCCGTGCCCGGTGTCGTCGGCGGGGAAATCGTTGGCAGGCTGGAAATCGACGCCCAACAAGTCGCGGACGGTGTTGTTGTACTCGTTCTTATTCAGCCGACGCACGGTCACACGCCCGGGGTCCTGCGGCCGGCCGCAATCGACGTAGAACAGCTGGTGATCCAGCCACGCCACCGCCCGCGCCCGCTCCTCGGCCGAAGGCTGGTCCGCGTCGGCGGGCGGCATGGCTTCCGTCTTTAGTTTCTTGAGTACCCTGGTCCACACGTGTCGGTCGCGCTTGAGCGCGTCCAGGTCGTCGCACCGATCATAGATGAAATCGCCTTCATGCGCGCCGTCCCCGTGGCAGTCGGCGCAATACTGCCCAAGAAACGGGAGGAGCCTTTTCTCGTAGCTGTCGTCGGCGACAGCGGCTAGACTTTCCGACGTCTGAACAGCGCACCCCGACGACCATTTGTAGATCAGGCACGCGCCGGCCCAGAGAACCGCAATCGCCGCGATTCCGGTCACGATTCGTCGGCGAGATGTGGCTCTTGGAACCAAGCGACTCATAGCCCAGGCGGGGAAGGCAACGGTACTTCGCGAGGCGTATTTGACGAGTGCGTCCACGCACTCTCGTTGCAGTTTAACGCGCGGAGTGCGATGTTTCCACGGTGTACGATGGATACGTCGTCAGCCGTCCTTGCCGGGGCCGATGCCGAAGGAGCGACCGATGCGATTCCCGTGGATGGTTTCCCTGGTCGCGTGTTCGTTTGTGGTCGGGCCGTCACTCGGCGCCGACGCGCCGCAGGTCGTGGAGATTTGGCCGGGCAACCCGCCGGACGAACCCGGCACGATCGGCGCCGAAAAGACGGTCATGTCGCCGAAGTTGGACCGGAAGATCGTCGAGGTCACGGAATCGACCCGGATGCTGACCAATGTCACGAAACCGACGCTAACGATTTATCGGCCCGCGACAGAGAAAGACACCGGAACAGCGATGATTATCTGTCCCGGGGGCGGTTATTGGAACCTGTATTGGCAGCTTGAGGGGGAGGAGGTCGCGGCCTGGCTCAACTCGCTCGGCGTGACCGGCATAATTCTCAAGTACCGGGTGCCGCGCCGGCCCGACGACATTCGGGGCGAGCCGGCCCGCCGGCCGTTGCAGGATTCGCAGCGGGCCGTCAGCTTCGTCCGCAGCAAAGCCAAGGAATGGGGCATCGCCCCGAATCGCATCGGCATCGTCGGCTTCTCGGCGGGAGGGCACCTGGCCATCGCGACGGCGACGAGCTTCGACAGGCGGATGTACGAGCCGATCGACGACATCGACAAGGTCAGCTGTCGACCCGACTTTGCCGTGCCGGTGTATTCGGGCTACCTGAAAGCGAAAGACCGCGAAGGGATCGCAAACGGCCTGCGGGTTCCGGCGGACACGCCGCCGGTGTTCCTGGCACACGGCGGGGCCGACATTGAAAGCGATCCGGAACACAGCGTCGCCATGTACGTCGCCCTGAAACGGGCCGGCGTGCCGACGGAGTTGCATATTTATGCAGGCGCGGCGCACGACTTCGGCGTCCGCAAAAGCGACCAGCCCTGCACCACCTGGACGCGGTCGTGCGCCGACTGGCTGCGGCACCAAGGTTTCCTCAAGCCCACGACGCGACATCATGATTGAGCCCCGGAACACTCGACAGGAGAGAGGCATGTTTACACGATTCGTCGGACTGACGGGATGTCTGGTGACACTCCTGGCAGCCCGGGCGCTCGCCGACGAGCGCATCGCACCGATCGCGGCGGACGACTTCGATCGACTCTTGGCGGCGATTAAGCCGATGCGGGGCGAGAGTCCGTGGCGGGAAATCCCGTGGCTGACGAACGTGACCGAGGCCCGCCGCAAGGCGATCGCGGAGGATAAGCCGATCGTCATCTTCACGGCGGCCGACGGCAGTCCGCTGTCGCGCACCTGAGGGGCGTGCACGTCGATTCGCGCCCGGTGGTTCACCGGGTCCCAAGTCGATCCCGATTACGTGGCCCGGTACTTCGTCCCGCTGGCGCTGGACACGTACTTTCGGGGCAATTCCCAGGAACTCGCCTTCTGTGACAAGATCGGCGCCGGGGGCAACCACGTCGTCGTCGCCACCGCCGGCGGAGAGTCACTCGGGAAAGGCCAGTTAAAACTCTGCCAGAGGGACCTGCAGCGCCCGCTGGCCGACTATCGCCAGTTACCCAAGGACCAGCGCACCCCGCCGCTCGAAGACCCCGCGCTCGCGTCGCCGCCAAAGCGGCCCGTGCCGCAACCGCCGCCGGGCGGACTCATCCTCCGCGGTTACTGCACGTTCCTCCGCCGCGATGCGAAGGGAACGAACTACCACTCCACCGAGTACTACTACAGGGAGAACCCCGATCGCTGGGCCGCCGAAACGCAAAGCGACCTGTTGTGGCTCACGGAGTCCGAGTGGAAATCACTGATTCCTGCCAATCCCAAAGCCGCCGATCGCAGCGAGGTCGCTCGGGCAGTTCAGAAGCGTTTTTTCAGCACGATCGCCATCGACTACATGGACGGCAGCGTTAACTCGTTGCCGACCCGCGACGCGACCATGTCGCTCACCGTTCAGCGAGTCGATGACAAGAGCATCCTGCTGCGACTCGACGGCTATGCCCGCCTCGGCAAGGAACTGGACAACGACCTCCACTCGCAGCCGAACAGCCGAGGATCGGAAATCCGCGTGCTCGGCTACGTCGGCTACGACCGAAACAAGCAGGCGATCACGCGCTTCGACGTCGTCGGCGTCGGCGACGCGTGGGGGAACAAGATGAATTATCTCCAGCGCGAGATTCGCCTGAACCAATATCCCTGGATGTACGGCATCGCTTGCGAACTGGTGACCGGCGACTCGCCGCGGGACCGCATACCGCCTTACAACCTCTTGCACTACAACGCAACCGGGCCGTACTTCGACGGGCCCTAATCCCGGAGACGACCGATGAGCGAGTCGCAACGATTTCTCGGCGAGCACGTCGAGTTGACGCGGCGATTCTTTCTCAGCTGCGGGGCCGGTTGGGCCGCGGCGTGTGCGCTGCCGGCACTCGGGGCCGAGCTGCCTGCGGAACTCACCGACGCCGTCAAGAAGATCGAACCCTACTTCACGCCGCCGCGCGAGTTCCGCGACGTGTCCCGCGGCAAGCCGATCCCGCACACGCTACCCGAAGAAAAGAAATGGGAAGTCGGGCTGACCCGCGACACCTGGACGCTCCAGGTCGTCTCCGACCCGGATCACCCCGCGACGCTCGGCCGTCAGTTGACGAAAAAGGACGGCACGGCGATCGACTTCGAGGCGCTCCTGCAAATGGGCCAGACTCGTGCCGTCCGGTTCGCGAAGGTCATGACCTGTCTGAACATCGGCTGCCCACTCGGCATGGGCGTCTGGGAAGGCGTCCCGCTCCGCGATATCGTCTGGCTGACACGGCCAAAAGAGAATCTGCGCCGCGTCTTCTACCACGGCTACCACAACGACGACCCGAAACAACTCTTCCGCAGTTCGCTGCCGGTCGGCCGCGTGCTCGAGGATCCGGACGACCTGCCGCCCGTGATCGTCTGTTACAAGCTCAACGGGCAATGGCTCGACAGCGAACGTGGCGGGCCCGTGCGCGTCGTCGTGCCGGAAGCGTACGGGTTCAAGTCGATCAAGTGGCTGACCCGCATCGTGCTGACGAACCTGGCGCATGCCAACGACTCGTACGCGGACGGCAACAACGACATCGACAGCCCGCTCAAGACGTTCGCCGCGACGCTGACCGTGCCAAGCGGTGCGAAAGTCAATCGGCCGATCGCGGTGACCGGTTACGCACAAGTCGGAGTGTCGGGACTGTCGAAGGTGCAAGTCTGGGTAACCCCGAATGCGCAATCGTGGCCGGCGGACGATCCCTACTTCACGAACGCCCCGTGGACCAACGCCCACATCCTGCCGCCGCCCGACCACTGGGGCGCCGTCCCCCGCGACGTGGTTCCCGCCGGCACGGAGGGATTCGACGGAGCCGGCCGGCCGCGGTCCTGGCCGATGCGGCTATGCAAGGCCCACTGGGCCGCCCTGCTCCCGGGATTACCTGCGGGCGAGTACACTCTTCGTTGCCGTACGATCGATGGCAAAGGCGCGGCCCAGCCGATGCCGCGGCCGTTCCGCAAGTCCGGACGGTGCGACATCGAGGCGGTCCCACTCACGGTCGTCGCCTGAATCTTTGCGACCCGACGCGCCCTACTATGATTCCCGTGCGGACACCGCGCATGGGGCCGAACAATAACCATTCTCGGCGGGCAGAGATTTCAGGCGATGCAATGGCAAGCCGCGGTCACTCTCGGCGTACTCGTGCTCGTCCTCGGGATGTTGGCCCTGACCCGCGTCGGGCCGGACCTGGTCATGCTCGGCGGGATGACGCTGTTGCTGACGGCCCGGGTTCTCACCCCAGAGGAGGCGCTCGCCGGTTTCGCGAACGAGAGCGTGATGACCGTGGCGGCGCTGTTCGTCGTCGCCGCCGGTGTGCGCGAGACCGGGGCGATCGTGCCGCTGGCCGAAAGAGTGCTCGGACGGCCCACCTCCCTGCTGTCGGCGCAGGCGCGCGCGATGCTGCCCTCCGCAGCGATCAGCGCCTTCATCAACAACACGCCGCTCGTCGCCATGCTCCTGCCCGTCGTGAACGACTGGGCCCGGAAGAACGGCATCCCCGCATCCAAAATCCTTTTGCCGTTCAACTACGCCGTGATCCTCGGCGGATTGTGCACTCTGATCGGTACGAGTACGAACCTCATCGTCAACGGCATGCTGATCACGCAGGCCGGCCTCCCCGGACTCGGACTGTTCGATCCGACCTGGGTCGGCGTGCCGTGCGCCGTCGCGGGACTCGCCTACCTGCTGGCGTTCGGCCGACACGTCTTGCCCGACCGTGAGTCGGTGACCTCCGCGCTCGGCGATTCCCGCGCGTATACGGTCGAGATGATGGTGGATGCCGGCAGCATCCTCGCCGGCCAGTCGATCGAGCAGGCGGGCCTGCGACGTTTGCCCGGCCTATATCTGATGGAGATTGAACGGGAGGGTGAAGTGCTCGCCGCGGTCGGCGGCCAGGAACGCCTCCTGGCCGGTGACCGGCTCGTGTTCGTCGGCCTGGTGGAGTCGGTGGTCGACCTGCAAAAGATCCGCGGGCTGAAACCGGCGACGAACCAGGTGTTCAAGCTCGACGCGCCTCGGTCGCACCGCTGCCTGATCGAGGCCGTCGTTTCGGACACGTGCCCGCTCGTGGGCCAAACCATCCGCGACGGGCGGTTTCGCTCCGTTTACGGCGCGGCGATCATCGCCGTGGCTCGCAACGGTGAGCGAGTACAGAAAAAGATCGGCGATATCGTCCTACAACCCGGCGACACGCTGCTCCTGGAGACGCACCCCGTCTTTGCGGAACGGCAGCGGAATTCGCGCGACTTCTTCCTCGTCGGAAGGGTCGAGAATTCCACGCCGCCGCCGCACGAGCGGGCGGGCGTCGCGTTGGCGATCGTGACGGCGATGGTCGCGCTGGCCGGGTTCGGCCTGCTCCGGACGGTCAACGCCGCCATGCTCGCCGCCGGCGCGATGATCCTCGGCGGCTGCTGCACGGGCGCGCACGCCCGCCGGGCGATCGACTGGCCGCTCTTGCTGGTGATCGGCGCGTCGTTCGGCATCGGCCGGGCTATGCAAGTCAGCGGCGCGGCCGACTTGCTCGTCGGCGGTCTGACGCACGGCTCGGCCGGTCGTCCGTGGCTGGCCTTGGCCCTCGTTTACCTCGCGATGATGTTGTGTGCCGAGATCATGTCGCGCAACGCCGCGGTGGCGCTCGTCTTCCCGGTGGCGATGGCCACCGCGCGGTCTTTAAGCGTAAGCCCGATGCCCTTCGCGATGGCCGTCATGATGGCCGCCTCGTGCGGCTTCGCGTCGCCGGTCGCTTACCAGACGAACATGATGGTCTACGGCCCCGGCGGCTACCGCTTCGGCGACTACCTCCGCTTCGGCGGGCCGCTGAACCTTATCGTGGGCGTCGTGACAATCTTGCTCGCGCCGCTCATTTGGCCGTTCAGATAAGCGGTGCATGTTAGGATGAGCCCGGAGGGTCCAATGACCGAACTGACAAAACAGCAACTGGCCGCAATGGACGGACCGGATCAGCCGGCCGTCGCCGTCGATCCCCGTACCGGTCAGCGGTACCGGTTGATCCGCCAGGAGGTCTACGACGCAGTCCGCGGGATGCTCAAGCCCTTCGGCCGCAACTGGGACAACCCGGCCGACGACGACCTCCTCTTGCAGAACGCATGAACCCCACAACCGGTCGAGGTCGTTTGTCTCGGTCGTTGGGTAGCCGGTCTACCGCGCCAGAATACGGATGCACTCCATCGCGATATGCGCCACCATCCAGCCGCCAACCAACACGACGGCAATGCCGAATAACTTGTCCAGCCTCTGGCGGGAACGAATCGCACTGATCGCGAGCCCGACGCTCAGCGCGAGCACGACGTAACGCGGGACATAATGATCCAACTCAGGTATGTAGCTGCTCGGTGTGATGTCCGGACCCAGCATCCCGACCAACCCGAGCAGCGCGAAAGCCAGCAGCCCGCGCCACGGCCACGCGGGTGCCGCCATCGAACCGTTTGTAGCCTTCGCTGCCTGCATTGACGGCCTCCCACAGAGCCGCTCGGCGAGGTCGGGAAGCGTGATGTACTCCGGCAGGCCCATTGGATACCTTGCACGCCGCTCACTACCGTCGAGCAGCCACGGCTCCAATTATTGCCAGGCTGGTTCGCTCTCGCTGCCAGCCAGAACGCTCGAGGACCAATAATGTCGACCACCAACGCACCCGACGTGCCCCCGACTGTCTTCGAGGGCGTCACGCCGATCCTCTACACTGCTAACCTAGCGGCCAGACTCGACTACTACGTCAGCGTCCTCGGCTTCTGCGTCGATTGGCACTATCCCGAGACGATAGCGGCAGAGTCGGTGAGTGTGACGTCCGATCGGAAAGTCCATAGTGATATCGGCGACGCCCCAAGGAACGCCGATGCACTACATACTCTTCTACGACGTGGCGGCTGAATTCACGGAGCGGCGGAAGCCGTACCGGGCGGAGCACCTCGCGCTCGTCCGCGCGGCTCACGACCGCGGCGAACTGGTGATGGCCGGGGCGCTCGCCGATCCGTTCGACGGCGCCGTTCTCGTCTTTCGCGGCGACTTTCCGAAAACGGCCGAAACGTTCGCCGCCGCGGACCCGTACGTTCGCAACGGCCTCGTCACGCATTGGCGCGTGCGCAAGTGGGCGACCGTCGTCGGCGACGGCGCGAGCATGCCCGCCTGCGGTTGAACGCGCGTCACTTGGCTTCGATGTGTCGCCGCACCAGCGCCGCCCACACCTTGTAGCCCTCCGGCGTCATGTGCAGCTCGTCCTGAACGTACAATTCCCGCCGCGGCTTGCCGTCGGTGCCGATCATGTACGGCCAGACGTTGACGAAGACCTGATTCGGGTCCTTCATCTCCGCGCGGACGAGGCGGTTCGCCTCCTTGGCCTGGTCCGCGAGTGCCCACCGCTTCGGACTCGGCTTGATCGCGATGAACACGATCTTGACGTCCGGCTGCTTGCCGCGGACGGCGGCGACAAACTTCTTGTAATCGTCCCGCACGACCGTCGGCGCCTTGCCCGCGGCGAGGTCGTTGTCGCCGGCGTAGACCACGACGACCCGCGGCTTGTACGGCGTCACGATCCGCTCGGCGTATTTCGCCGCGTCGCTGAGCTGCGAACCGCCGAAGCCGCGGTTAATCACCGGCACGTCCGGAAAGCTCTCCTTCAGCTTCCACAGCCGAATGCTCGAGCTGCCGACGAACACGACTTGCCCCGGCGCCGGCGGCGACTGGCGGTCCGCCTCCTCGAACTTGCGGATGTCCGCCTCCCAGCGGTCCGCCGGATCGGCCGCGATCGACCGCTGGGCCAATGTCGCCCAGAAACATAGCGAACACGATAGCCACACGAAGAGACCGCGCATGAGATGAGCCCTCGTGAATGGTCGGCGAATCGGCAGCGACTCTACCGGACGTCCGCGCGGATCACAAGCAGCCGTCCGCTCATTTCTTCCGGTCACCGAAAACCGCCGGCACGCTGTTGACTCCCGCTGGCCACGGGTTTA
>DATJGQ010000199.1:0-3956 GCA_035494815.1 Gemmataceae bacterium | reverse complement strand
AGCCGGAAGCGTAAGCGACGGTCCCGCATGGCCGTCGCTTACGCTTCCGGCTCTGACGTCTTCCGCTACGACCCGCACGACCCACACCCCTTCGCGCCGCCGCGGCCACAAAAACCGGTGGGAACGCATCGGCCGCCTTGTTATCCTATCCTTCGCGATCCGACCGATTTCTCATCGCTCAGACACTTGATTCGCGAGGCTCCCGTGAACCTGCATCCGTTGCTGCCGTGGCGGCTCGCGGCGCGCGCCGCTTTGACATTGACCCTGCTCGCCGTCCTAGTCGCCCCCGGTTGGTCGGAAGACCCCAAACCGCGCGACCAGCAGATCGCCGACATCCAAAAACAGATCGAGGCGCTCAGCAAACAACTCAACGAACTCAAGAAGCCGGGCGAGACCGTCGCGGAGTTCATCCCGACCGGCGCCCTGCCGCAGAACTGGGTCTCCGCCCTGACCTGGCGTTCGATCGGCCCGGCGACCATGGGCGGCCGCATGACCGCGATCAGCGTCTTCCCCGGCGACTCGAGCGTTTACTGGGTCGCGACCGGCGGCGGCGGGCTCTTGAAGACGACCAATAACGGCACCACCTTCGAGCACCAGTTCGACCACGAGAACACCGTCGCGATCGGCGACGTCTGCGTCGCCCCGTCGAACCAGAAGATCGTCTGGGTCGGCACCGGCGAGAACAACCCGCGCAACTCCGTCTCGTATGGCGACGGCGTCTACAAGAGCACCGACGGCGGCAAGAAGTGGCAGCACATGGGCCTGCGCGAGACGTTCCAGATCGGCAAGGTCATCGTTCACCCGACCGACCCGAACACCGTCTATGTCGGCGCCCTCGGCCGGCTCTACGGGCCCAACCCGGAACGTGGCGTCTTCAAGACCACCAACGGCGGCGAGACCTGGGAGAAGGTCTTGTTCGTCGATGACAAGACCGGCGTTATCGACATGCGACTGGACCCGTCGCACCCGGACACGCTCTGGGCCGCCTTCTGGGGCCGGCAGCGGGACGAGTTCGATTCGTTCCTCGGCGACTCCGCCGCGACTGGCGGCGGCGATCGCTACGGCCCGTCGGCCAACCATACGGCCTCCGGCGGCATCTACAAGACCACCGACGGCGGCAAGAACTGGAAGAAACTGACCAACGGCCTGCCCACGGTCGCGACCGGCCGCATCGGTCTGGACATTTACGCGAAAGACCCGAAGGTCGTCTTTGCCGTCATCGACACCGAGAAGGCCGGCACCGGCAATCCCCCGCCGCCGCAGCCGTACATGGGCGTCCAGGGCGAGAGCGAAAGCGGCGCCGTCAAGCTCACGGTCATCACCGAGAACGGCCCCGCGGCCAAGGCCGGACTCCAGGCCGAAGACGTCGTCACCGCGATGGACGGCCAGCCGGTCACCAATTACGAGGAGTGGACCGAGTCGTTCGCCGCCAAGAAGGTCGGCGACAAGGTGAAGCTGGCCGTCAAGCGCGGCAACGAGACGATGGAAATCACTGTCACCCTCGAAGCGCGACCGGCGGGCGGTGGCGGTCGCGGCGGGTTCGGCGGCGGACAGCAGCCGCCGGCGCCGTACCTCGGCATCCAGGGCGAGGACGCCGGCCCCGGGACCAAGGTCACCGCCATTACCGAGAACAGCCCCGCCGCGAAGGCCGGCTTGAAGGAGAATGACGTCATCACCGCGATGGACGGCCAGCCGGCCGACACGTTCGAGAAACTCTTCGAGGCGTATTCGGCCAAACGCGTCGGCGACTCGATCAAGCTCACCGTCAAGCGCGGCGACGAGTCCAAGGACATCTCCGTCACGCTCGAGGCGCGGCAGCCGCAGGCCGGCGGCGGCGGCGGCGGCGGTGGTCGCGGCGGCCGCGGCCCGACCGCTTCACGCCCATACAGCTCCGGCCTCGGCGGCCAAATCCAGAACGCCCAGAACCAACAGGGCCCCGACGCCTTCCAGACCGGCGGCGTCTACAAGTCCACCGACGGCGGCGAGACCTGGACCCGCATCAACAGCCTCAACCCGCGGCCGATGTACTTCAGCCAGGTCCGCGTCGACCCGAGCGACGACAAGTACCTCTACGTCCTCGGCGTGCAGTACTACCTGTCATCCGACGGCGGCAAGACCTTCCGCGTCGGCCCCGGCAACGGCAACGTCCACTCGGACCATCACGCCCTCTGGGTCGATCCGAAAGACGGTCGCCACATGCTCATCGGCACGGACGGCGGCTTCTACGTCACCTATGACCGGATGGAGCATTGGGAGCACCTGACGCTCGCGGCACTCGGCCAGTTCTATCACGTCTGCGTCGATAACCGCAAACCGTACCGAGTCATCGGCGGCCTGCAGGACAACGGCTCCTGGAGCGGCCCGAGCCGGACGCTGCGAAACTCCGGGCCGATGAACGAGGAGTGGTTCATGGTGAGCGGCGGCGACGGCTTCGTCTGCCGCGTCGACCCGGACGACCCGGACGTCGTTTATTCGGAGAGCCAGGACGGCAACGTCTCGCGCCGCAACCTCCGGACCGACGGCCGCGGCGCGCCGATCCGGCCGGGCGGGGGCGGTCGGGGCGGTCGCGGGGCCGGCGGTGGCGGCGGCGGTGCGTTCGGCGGCATCTTCGGCGGCGGGCCGCAGCACCGCTTCAACTGGAACACGCCGTTCATTCTCTCGTCGCACAACCCGCGGATCCTCTACGTCGGGGCCGAACAGGTCTTCCGCTCGGTCAAGCAGGGCGACGACCTCAAGTCGGTCTCCCCCGAGATCACGCGGACGAAGCGCGGCAGCGCCACGGCGCTCGCCGAGTCGCCGCGTAACCCCGACGTGCTTTGGGCCGGCACCGACGACGGCGCCCTCTGGGTCACCCGCGACGGCGGTCAGAAGTGGACCAATGTGAGCGAGAAGGTCGGCTTGCCCGGGCCGCGGTGGGTCTCGACCATCGAGGCGTCGCGGTTCGTCGAGGGTCGGGCCTACGTCTGCTTCGACGCCCACCGCTCCAACGACGACAAGCCGTACCTCTATGTCACGGAGGATTTCGGCCAGACGTGGAAGAGCCTCAACGCCAACTTGCCCGCGTTCGGTTCGTCGCGGTGTCTGCGTGAGGACGTGCAGAACGCCAACCTGCTCTTCTGCGGGACCGAGTTCGCCGTGTTCGCGTCGGTCAATCGCGGCGGGTACTGGACGAAGATCAACCACAATTTGCCCACGGTGGCCGTCCACGAACTGGCGATCCATCCGACCGCCGGCGAGATGGTCGCCGCGACGCACGGCCGCAGCTTGTGGATCCTCGACGTCTCCGCGCTGCGGCAGGTGCGGCCCGAAGTGCTGACCACGAGCGCCTACCTGTTTGCGCCCGCCCCGGCGACGAAATGGCGGAGCGAGCCGAACGTCGGCAGCATCTACGGCAACGGCTCCAAGAAGTTCTTCGGCGAGAACCCGCCGCCCGGCGCGGCGATTTATCTGTCGCTGACGAAGAAGCCGCAATCGATCTCGCTCAAAGTGTTCGACGTCGCCGGGCAGCTCGTCCGGGAACTGCCGGTGGGTTCGCAGGTCGGCTTGCAGCGCGTGAACTGGAACCTCGGCCGCGCGGGCGCCGGGGGTCGGGGCGGCGGTGGCGGTGGCGGCGGACGCGGCGGTCGTGGCGGTGGCGGTGCCGCGGGCGGTGGCGCTGAAGGCGCTGCCGGCGGCGTCGCGGAAGGGCTGGAAGCGCTCATGCGCCGCGGCGGCCTGCTCGGCGGCGCGATCCAGCCGGGTACCTATCGCGTCGTCCTCAACGTGGACGGTAAGGAGCACGTCCAGCCGCTGCGGATCGAGCCGGACCCGACCCAGGGCACCGGCGCGATCGCCGTCGGCGGCGGCGACGACCACCAGGACGACGACGCCGACGACGAGGAGAGGGAAAAACGCGGGTTCGTTGATCGGTGACTTTGAGCCCGGCATGTTTTTGGCGAGCGTCGAGGCGTAAGCCA
>DATJGQ010000198.1:0-2317 GCA_035494815.1 Gemmataceae bacterium | reverse complement strand
CTGGGACAGCGCGACCATCACGCTTGCCGTCAGGTGTTCCCACGATCAGCTGCGCGTCGACGTCTACGACACGTCGCTTCCGCTGCCGATGGCGGTAGACGAGCAAGCCATTGCCGAGGCCGGGCCCGGGCTGGCGCTCGTCGCCAACCTGGCGACCGAGTGGGGTTCCTTCCTGACCTTCACCGGTAAGGCCATGTATTTCGCGCTCGCGTTCCAGGCTGACTGGTTACGCATCGAGGACAACAAAACCGTCAAACGAAGGGGAAACGTGAGAAGCACTACGCTCAGCAGCCGACGCGAACGGCCTGGTTCAAGTTCGTACTGGATCAAGAGCTCGTTGAGCTACGCCAACGGCAACTGCGTCGAGGTAGCGACCCTGCCTGGGGGCGAGATCGGCGTTCGGAACAGCAGAAACTCCGCGGGGCCCGTCCTGAGGTTCACGTCGGATGAGTGGCACGCCTTTCTCGGCGGCGTCAGGAACGGAGAGTTCGACGGCTTCGGCAGGTAACGGCCTGGTGAGCGGGCTGGCGACGCTAGCCGCACCTTAGGCCGAACGGTCGTCGAGCCGCGGCTGGCGCCGGTTCTGTGTGGTGCCCGTCGCCGGGCTCTTAGCGCCCGGGCCTGTTCACCGCGCGTGCTCGGCCCCGCGGTCGTGCTGGCCCGGTGCGGAGGAACGCGGCCCATTCGGCCCGGGTGAACCTCAGGACAGGCCCGCCCGGATCCCGGCTGTCGCGGATGCCGACCGAGCCGCCGGGCAGTTCGGCCACCTCGACGCAGTTGCCGTTGGCGAAGCTGAAGGAACTCTTGACCCAGGGCGCGCTCATCCGCTCACTCCTCATCGCCGGATGCTGCCTGGCCCGGTCGCGGTGCCGGTGCTCGCACAGTGATGCCCATCCGGTTCAATTATCGCAAGTTAATTCGATTCTCTATGAGGAGAGTATAACAAGTCGAAAACTAGAGAGTAAAGCGCTCTGTCCGGCCAGGACCGGCTCCCGGCCGTGGCGAGGCCCGCATCGGCCTCCGCTGACGTCCCCTCGACCATTCCCGTCGTTCGTCCGCCGTCGCCGTCGCCGGCCGGCCCGTCGTCGGCAGGAGGCATGCAGGCGCTGTCTTTTAGGCCCCCGCAATTTCACGAAACGCGAGATTTGCCGACTAGTCCGCAAATAACGTGGGAGTAACGGCGCGCTTCATGACTACCCCGAACTAACGGATGATACCGATGTGACTCGACGGGTGCTCGTTTCTCGAGTTGCAGAATCTGATGCTTCCTTATCGCTACGGCCTGTTCGTTATAGCAAGTGTTCGAGTTCCGGGAAGAGCAAGAAGATGGCACGACGTCGGGCTGGTGAGCTCCGGCTTACCGGCGAACTGGTGTGTGGCGTACAGCCGTGGTGTCCATGAGCGCGGGGTGTCTCGAGGCATCTCGGCCGGGTCGGCGGCGACCAAAGGATGAGCAGCCAGGGCAGCGCGTGTAATAACAATGGCACCTGCACGTATAAAACACACCGAACACCACGACAACAATAACCACAAGGTAAACGTGCCGTCACTTCGGCGTGCGCTAGTTAACCGTAATTTTGCCAAGCTGTGGTACGGCCAGGCCGTGTCCGCGATCGGGGACATGGTCTTCGGCACGACGCTCGTGCTGTGGGTATCGCAGGTTCTCGTGCGCGGCTCGGCCTGGGCTCCCGCCGCGGTCAGCGGGATCCTGGTCGCCGCGGGCGCGGCGGTTGGGCTGGTCGGGCCCGTCGCCGGAGTCTTCGTGGACCGGTGGAACCGGAAGCTGACGATGATGCGGACCGAGGCGATCCGCGCGGCGATGGTCACGGGCCTGACAGGGCTGTCCTTCGTCCCGGTCCGCGACCTCCCCATCGGGGTCTGGCTCGCCGCGGTCTACCTCGTCGTATTCGTGCTGAACGGGGTCGGCCAGTTCTTCAATCCCGCCAGGTTCGCCACGACCGGGGATGTCGTGCACGGCGAAGATGACCGGATACGGTCGGCCGGACTCGCCGAGGCTACCGTGTCGGCGGCCGGGATCGTCGGGCCGCCCATCGCGGCACTCTTGCTGTTCACCGTCGGCTTCCAGTGGGCGCTGGCCGTCAACGCCGCCTCCTATGCCGTGTCTTATCTGGCCATCCGCTCGCTGCGGCTGACGCCGGGACCTCGCTCGCCGGCCCCGGCTGAAGCGGTGAGTACCGGCTTGTACGCGGAGTTCTCGGCGGGCTTGCGGCTCTTCGCGCGTAACCGGTTCCTGGTGACGCTGCTGACGGTCACGGTGATCTGCCAGTGCGGCACCGGTGCGATCAGCGCGCTGAAC
>DATJGQ010000197.1:0-4154 GCA_035494815.1 Gemmataceae bacterium | reverse complement strand
GCCAGCGAGGGAGGCGTGTCACAAGGTGACACGCCTCCCTCGCTGGCGCTTCGGGCTGGTATTTTCATTTCTTTTGCAGCGCCGCCGCCCGCCGCGCCAATTCATCCGGCGGTACATCTTCCTTATGGGTGGCCACGGTCCACTTGTGACCGAACGGATCGACCAGGGTGCCCGAGCGGTCGCCGTAGAACTGATCCTGCAGCGGTCGCTCGATCTTTCCGCCGGCCGCGATCGCCCGATTGAAGACCGTATCCACGTCCTCCAGGTAGATCATCAGTCCGACGGGTGATGAGGTACCTTGCGGGGCGACCGCCCCCATTTCCGGGCACTCGTCGGCGAGCATGATCCGAGAATTGCCGATCTGAAGCTCCGCGTGTCCGATCTTGCCGCCGGGCATCGGCATCCGGAACAGTTCCGTCGCGCCGAACGCTTTCGTGTAGAAATCGATCGCGGCGGCGGCGCCTTTCACAACCAGGTAAGGGGTCACGCTGTGGTAACCGTCGGGGATCGGTTTTGCCTTGCTCATGGTGCGCTCTCCGGATGTCGGTGTCGATCAAAGCTCGCCGGGAACGACTTCGCCCCCGGCGCGGGTAATCATGGCGGCGACGACGTCCGCGGAGGCCGATTGTCGCACGAACCGGACGGACCCGTCGGCCATGACGACGTTCGCGCCGCCGGTGTGGAACGCGTAGATCGAGTTCCCGTTGTTGCAATTGACCATGCACGGGCCGTTATTGGTCGTCGTGGCAACGCCTGATGCCGGGTAACCGCGGGCCAGGATCCCGTTCTGATCCGCCCAGCCGCCGCCTGCCACAGTCTTCGTCGGGTCCTTGCCGGCCGCCAGCCACATCTCCGGGCGACCCGCGTCCTCGACGACCAGTGTGGTACTCGATGTGCCGTCGGGCACGTCCATGATCCGTGTGAAGACACTCACTTGCCCGCAGACGCCCATCGTGACCGTCGGCTGCGGATAGGTGATAAACCCGCCCGTGTACTGAGCGGGGAAAACGCCGATGGTCACCGCATAATCAGCGACCGCGAACGACGACGTCGAGCCGGTGACGGTCGAGAACCGTTGCGGGTCAGGCGTCGACGGACACACCAGCAACTTGAGCGGGATCGCCACGACGTCCTTGTTCAGCGGGTCGAACGCCGCCGCGTCAAAGTTGTAGCGGCTGCGGACGTTGTCCTGCTCGATGTACGGCAGCACCTGCACGCCCCAATTGACGACGATGCGGCTCCCGCTCGGCAGGATCTTCTGCGCGCCCAACGACGGGAACGCGCCGACGGCCGATTCGTGATTGTGGAAGGACAAGCCGAGTTGCTTGAGGTTGTTCTGACACGTCGTCCGGGCGCCCGCCTCGCGAACTTTCTGAATGGCGGGTAGCAGCAGCCCGATCAGGACCGCGATGATAGCGATGACCACAAGCAGTTCGATCAGCGTAAAGCCCCTGTGACGGCAGACACGCACTGTGATGCTCCAACGACGGTCGGGCGATAGCGGGTGGAAACGGAAGCGCAGGGCGCCCGATAATCGGAGGAGAGACCGTCAATTACCGGTTTACGTCAGAGCTTACTCGGCCCGCTGTGACCGTCAACGGAATTCGCGACCAGAATTCCGGAAGCTTTGACGGTTTTGAGACAAATCGACGGGCGAATCCGCTCAACGATTTTGGGTAAGGATCGAGGCATGGCGGTACCACCCGGCGACGAGTTGCTGGCCGGCCTCGCCGCCGGGCGGGACGAGGCGTTCGCCGCCGTGATCGCAAGGACGACGGCGGCCGGCCGTGGGACAACGACAAGCAGGAGGGCGATTTGGTGTTCCACTTGCGATAACCGCCATTCCCGCCACCACTTTCGAGCCGGCATGCTCCCCGCGGCGCGCCGGCTCGGTTTTTTTTCGGCCCTCGACTGCTACGATAGCAATGACCTCATCGCCGCCGCCGACGCCCCGTGGAACGCTCCATGCAGCCGCAGAATCGCCGTCTGATCCTGTTCATGCTGTTCACGTTCGCGCTCATGAGCGGGTACACGTGGGTCAAGCTCAAGTACTTCACGCCGCAGACGCTTTCCCGCGAGCAGCTGCTGGCGATCGAGCCGGCCCTGCGGCTGACCGCTTACGCTCCGACTGCCAACGGGCTCGCGGACGCCGTCGAACTGGGCGTCCGCGGCGTCGTTGATCGGGCGAACCACTTCGCGTTTGCCAAGGCCGACCTCGCCGCCCGCCGCGAAGAAGTGGCCAAGGCCAAGCCCGCCGCGCCGCCGACCCCCAAACCCGAGGGCATCGTCCTCGGCGGCCCGGATTATCATTTGCAGGTGACGCTCACCCCGCGCGGCGCCGGCGTCGATCGTCTGATCCTGACGCATTTCCGCGAGGCCGACCACTACGGTTTGCCGGAGTACCTCGACAAAGAGAAGAAGCAGCCAAAGCCGCTCGAACTGATCCCGCCAGACGATGTGCCGTCGTTCGTCCTCTATCACTACGCCGACGCCAAGCCGGAAGAGGAGCGCCCGCTCGACACGCTCGGCCTTCGCGACTGGACGGTGACCGCGAATAACCCCGGGCAAGACGAGCACACGGTCGCTTTCAGCACCGACCTGGCGGATAAGGGCGTGCGGATCACGAAGACCTACTCGCTCAAGAAGAAGGAGTACCACGTCGGCCTGACTGTGAAGGTCGAGCGACTACCGGACGCCAAGCAAACCGAGCCGTTTCGTTATCAACTCGCCGGCGCACACGGGCTCCCGATCGAGGGCGAGTGGTACACCACCATCTTCCGCAACACGCTCGTCGGCTGGGTGACGAAGGACGGCTCGGTCGACCGCTTTCTGGAAGACTCGGCGACGCTGAGCCGCAGCGCCGGGTCCGACCGGAAGAGCCGCCTCCCCGACATGACGATCCAATACGCGGCGACGGCGATCCAGTACTTCGCCTCCGCCATCGTCGTGGACGATCAGCAGCCGAAGCGAAACTTCATCGAATTCGTCCGCGGCACCGTGGAACGGACGGTCGACCCGCAGAAGCCCTTTCTCGACGACGTGACGGTTCGCGCAATCTCCGAGCCGCTCGACCTCAAACCCGGACAATCGGTCGAGCACAAGTACTTGCTCTACCACGGTCCGGTGAAGGTGCGATTGCTCGAGCAGCTCGGAGGCGAGGCGGGCGTTTCGGCGGAACTCGCTCATCGGTACGAACACACCCTCCACCTGAATTCGCTCACCGACTACGGCCGGTGGGGCTTCTGGACCAACGCGATCGTCTTTTTCACGAACGCCATTCACGCCTTGATCGGCATCCTCCGCCCGATCGTTCGGTACGACGGCATTTGCATCATCCTGGTGACCGTGCTCGTCCGCGGGCTGATGTTCCCGCTCAGCCGCCGGCAACAGGCGACCATGGCCCGCACGCAGGAGCAGATGGCCAAGGTCGCCCCGGACGTCAAAAAGATCAAAGAGAAGTACAAGAACGACATGATCGCCCAGCAGCAGGCGATGTCCGAGCTGTATCGCCGCCACGGCATCAACCCCGCCGCCGGTTTGGGCGGCTGCCTGATGTTGTTCCTGCAAATGCCGGTCTTCCTCGGCCTGTATTTCGCGCTGCAGGAGAGCTTCTTCTTCCGTTTGGAACGGTTCCTGTGGATCCGCAACCTCACCGCCCCGGACATGCTCATCTGGTGGGGCGAGAAGATCCCCTGGATCAGCGACCCGGCCAGCCAGGGGAGTCCGCTCTATCTCGGCCCATACTTCAATCTGCTGCCGGTGCTCGCGGTGACCCTGATGGTGATTCAGCAACAGATGATGACGCCGCCGACGGCCGACGAGCAGATGCAGCAGACGCAGAAGATGATGAAGTGGATGATGATCATCATGGGCCTGATGTTTTACAAGATGCCGTCGGGCCTGTGCATCTACTTCATTGCGACGACGCTGTGGGGCTTCTTCGAGCGGAAACTGTCGAAGAAGAAACTCGCCGCCGACGCCGCGGGAGGCAAGCCGGGCACTGGTGACGGTCAGGCGTCCCCGAACGGTAAGACACCCGGACCGCGCGGCCGGGGCAAGTCGCGCGACAAACAGCCGGAATCCCAGCCCAGCAGATTCGCCGAATGGTGGGCGCGAGTGCTCAAAGAAGCGTCGAAGAAATGAACGTCAAGGCG
>DATJGQ010000196.1:0-11542 GCA_035494815.1 Gemmataceae bacterium | reverse complement strand
GTGTACGGGTTGTAGTAGCTGCTGTACGGTGTCGCGTACGAGAAAGTGTAGGCCGTATTGGGGGCGTAGTAATACTGCCGCGCCCAATACTGCGCCTTGGCCGGGGCCACGCTGCTCAGGCTGAGCCCGACGGCGGCGACGGCGGCTAAGATCATCGTTCTCATGGTCGTCTCCCCTGTTCTCTCGTGTTCCAGTTGTCGGCGGAACCGTTGATCCGCTCGACGGTTTCATCCGAAGGGATTATTGTTGCAGCTCATATGCCAACCGCGACCCAACTTGAGCGGGTATAATGTGGGCACAACCGCCCCGGCGGTAACCCTTTGAGGAACGAACGTGTCTCGCTCCCTCTCCCGCTGGCAGGCAGTGTTCCTCGGGGCGGTCGTGGTGACGGGGTTGGGCCTCGGCTCGTGGGGGCTGTTCGCGGTCGGCGAACGGCAACGGCTCTGGCACGACACGTTCACCCTGCAGGCAGGCTTCGGCCGATTGGAAGGCGCCGGCGTCGGCACGCAAGTGCGCGTCCGCGGTCTCGAGGCCGGCGTCGTTTCCGCCATCGACCTGCCCGCGTCCGAAGCGATGGACGGCGCACTCGTTCTCCGGCTGACCCTCGACCGCCGCTTCCAGCCGCTATTGTTCGCCGACGCCAGCGCCTGCATCCGCAACGAGGGAATGGTCGGCGCGAAAGTGATCGAGGTCGATCCGGGGCACCGGGAGCGCGGTCCGCTTGCGGAGGGCGCTCGCATCACCTCGTATTCCGAATCCAACCTGAACGACCTTTTGAAGCAGACGCAGGCACTGCTCGCCGACGTCCGCGAAGGCCAGGGTTCGATCGGCAAACTGCTCAAAGACGAGCGCGCTTATTCGGAAGTCGTCGCCGCTCTGGAGCAGACGAAAAAACTGATGGAGAAGAGCCAGGACGCCGTGCAATCGGTCAAGCAGGACGCCGACGCGATCAAGCGGCTGCCGATCGTCCGCAGCTACGTCGAGGACCATGCGGCGATCTTGGTCCGGCCGACGCACGAGCGGTACCGCCAGGTCCTGCCGGCCGCGACGCTGTTCGAGCCGGGGAAGGCGCTGCTCACCGACGCCGGCCGGGCGAAGCTCGACGAACTCGCCCCCTGGTTCGAGCAGTTGAAGATCAAGGGGTCCGACGTCGTCGTGGCCACCTACGCCGACCCGAAGGCGGAGACGTCGCCACGCGCGGCCGTCGCGCTCACGCAGAAGCAGAGCGAAGTGGTCGCCGAGTATTTGAAGTCCAACCAGAAGATCCACAAGCTCGGCATGCTCCGCTGGCGCGACGTCAAACCGCTGGGCCTGGGCACCGACCCGCCGATCGTGCCCGAGACCGAGCAAGTCCCCGCCGCCCGTATCGAAGTGATTGTGTTTGTGCCGCAGACATAAGTCCCATAGGTCCAATAGGTCTCATGGGAGCTATAGGACCCATGGGACTTATGCGACGCCAATGTCTGGCTCCCGATGACCGACTTTGCCCGCCGAGCGCTGCTCTACCACTTCTGCCGGATGCAGATGCCGGGGGTGGTGCTCGCGCCCGAGGCGGTGGGCCGGCATCTCGATCGCACGTTCGCGGTCTACCGGGCGAAAGTGCCGGATGCGGAATTCACGGCCTATCTGGATTCGCTGTACTGTCTGGACTGGTATTTGTGCTGCGCGTGCCTGGAGCGCGACGGGCGGGCGTGGGAGTTGCTCTTCGCCGCCCGCACCGGCCGCAGCGACTGCCTGCTGGTGGACGCGCTCCGCGCCCGGGCCGCCCGACTGTATCCGCGGGACGACGAGCGCCAGGACAGCGCCGTCACCGAATTCTGGAGTCAACTCCTGGTCAGCGAGTCGGCCGGCGCCTCGCCGGTCTTGGCCCGCTACGACGGCCAGCGGCCGCTGGTCCCCTGGCTGATCCGCGTCTTCCAGAACGCGCACATCTCTCGCCTGCGGACCGCGGCGGGCGTCCACCCACTGCCCGAGGACGACGTCGCCCTGCCATTGCCCGATCGCGGCAACGGCCGATGGCACGAAGCGTTCTGCCTCGCCGCCCGGGAATCCCTCCACGGCCTGGCCGACGGCGAACTGTTGATCCTCGGTTTGCGATTACGCTATCGGATGAGTCAGCGCGAAGTCGCACAATTGCTGGGCGTCCACGAGGGCACCATCTCCCGGCAGACGGATAAGCTCCGAGACCGCTGCCTCGAGCAAATCAGCCGTCGGCTCGTCGCCCAGGGCTGGACCGGAGACGACCTGACCGAGTACATCCTGACGGAGATGGGCCCGTTGCTGCTCGACGAGCCGCGCCTGGGCGCCGATCGATTGGCAAGCCTTCTGGCCGCGCGCGGACGATCGCTGCCGGCGACGGCCGCCGCGGAGTCATAGTCGTCTCGCTTCATTGCGGCCGCTCGACCGGCGGCAACAGCGGCGGGAGCGGCTTCGGCGGCGGCAGTGGCGGCGGTTCGGGAACTGGAACGGGCGTCGGCTGCAGCGAAGGCCTCTCCCGGTCCAGGGCCGCCTCGGCCGGTTCCGCGGCGGCGGGGTAGCGGTCGGCGTTCGGGCTCGGCACGACGGCCTGCGGGTAACACACCGGCGCCGCCAGCCGGCCGAGCGGGCCGATCGAGCCGAACCGCTCCTCGAAGAAGCGCACGCCGTGGGTTTCGAGGATCGTGCCGGTCTGCCGTTCCAGGTTCGCGAGCTCGACGTTGTACTGCGCCAGCGACTGCGCCTCCGAACTGACGGCGTTGCCCCAATCGGTGATCGCCTGCAACACGTTCAGGAAGATCGGCTGCTGGCCGCGCACCATTTGGCTGCGATAAAGTCCCAACTGCTCCTGCAAGTTGATCCGCGCGGCGGTCCGTGTCTCCTGGTAGGCCCGGTACTGCTCGTAAAACTGCGCGAGGTTGCGCATGTTCGCCGCGAGCTGGTGCAGCGCGGCGTGCAGGCCTTGTTGAAGGTTCGCTCGGTCGCGGGCGAGGATCAGCTCGGCCTGTCGCAACCCGGCTCGCCCTTGTCGCAGGCCGAGTGGCACGGAGAAATTGACGCCGAGTGACCAGTCGGTGAACTGGCCGGGGTCGGAGCTCATGTGAGCGCCGGTCGGCGTCTGGCCCTCCAACCCGTTCCAGCGGTAGAGGGCCGTCGCGTCGACCCGGGGCAGCGCCTGGTTGCGGGCCACCAGCAGCGACTGCTGGTCCGCCTCGATGATCAACTTCAACTCGATCAGGTCCGGCCGGCGTACCTCGGCCAAACGGATGACTTCCGACCACTGCGGCTCGACCCGCGTCGGCGTCGGGGCGGTATCGGGCGTGAACCGCGTCGGTTCGGTCGGCGGCAGGCCGAGGATATTCCGCAGTGCGGCCTCGCGCTGCAACAGGTTGGCCTCGGACGCGATCAAAGTAGCCTTGAAGTTTGTCAGCGCGACTTTCGCCTGGGCTTCCGCGCCGGCGGTGCCGAGGCCTTGCCGCTTGCGCGCTTCGGCGAGGAGATACGCAAACTCGCCCTGCTCGACCTGCTGCCGCCGGGCCCACACGTCCGTCCGCGCGAAGACGACGGCCCAGTACGCCTCGATCACGCCGCGGACGAGTTCCTGCACCGCGTCCTTGAGTTGAAAGTATGACCGCTCGGTGTTGATGCGCGCGATCATGATGGGGGCGACATTCACATCGATCCCCGCCCCTTGCAGCAGCGGCTGCGTGTAGCTCAGCGTGAGCGACGAAGGGGATTGGGGGTTGAGAGAGCTCGGGTTCGGATTGAAGCGGGCGACGTTGTCCGCGAAGTTCAGAGCCAGTGTGCCGCCGGTCACGGTCCGCTTCGTGACGCCGACGCCGAGGTCGTAATTGTCGATCCGCGTGCCGGTGATACTCGCCCCGACGGGACTCGTCGGGTCGAAGGCGGCTTGCGGCACTTCGGAGCGGCTGAAGGCGTTGTTCACGTTGATAATCGGATCGAACACCGCGCGGGCCTGGTCGATTTGCGTGTTGGAGATCGCCGGGTCGTAGATTGTCTGGCCGCTGCTGACAGCGGTGCCCCCGGCCAGCACGCGGACCACTTGCGAATTGGCGAGTGCGATGCGGATCGCCTGGTCGAGCGACAACTCCTGCGACGGTACTTCCTGTGGGACGCGATGATTGACGGTCTCCGGCGGCGGCACGGGCGGGATCGGCGCCGGCGGAAAGTCGCCCGGCTCGCGCACGTCCAGCCGCCGCTGTTCCGGGACGACGAGCGACCACACGCCGCTGACCGGCACGCAGCCCGCGAGCGCGAGCCAGGGTAACGCGCCCGCCGTGACGCGCAAGATCCCACGCAAGACGCCGGTCGTCAGCGCGCGCTCCATGCCCAGTACATCGATCCGGGCCGGCCCGAGTCTTCGGATTTTTTCGACTTTGCCGAACTTATTCAGCCCGCCGGTTCCCCCAGCCCTTCCGAATGGAGGGCCTGCATAGCCTGGGCAAAGTCGGTCGTGTCCTCGACCACCAGCCCGTCCCGGAGGACCAGCACGCGCTTGGCGGCCTGGGCGACGTCCTGGTTATGGGTGACCAGGATGACGGTAATCTGACTTTCCTCGTTGAGCGTGCGGAACAGTTGGATCACTTCCTTACTCGTGCGCGTGTCGAGGTTGCCCGTCGGTTCGTCGCACATGAGGATGTCCGGCTCGTTGGCGAGGGCCCGCGCGATGGCGACCCGCTGCTGCTGTCCGCCGGACAGTTGACTCGGGTGATGGTCCATCCGTTCGCCGAGGCCGACGCGGCGGAGCAGATCGGTCGCCCGCTTGCGTCGCTCGCGGGCGCCCATTCCTTTGCTATAGAGGAGCGGCAGTTCGACGTTCTCGATAGCGCTGGTGCGCGACAGCAGGTTGAAATTCTGAAAGACGAAACCGATCCGCCGATTCCGCACGCGGGCCCGTTCGTCCAAAGACAGCGTGACGATCTCCTGTCCCGCGAGCAGATAACTGCCGCCCGTCGGCCGGTCGAGGCAGCCCAGCGTGTTCATCAGCGTCGTCTTTCCGGACCCGGACGGGCCCACGAGCGCAACGAACTCGCCGGCACCCATCGCCAGCGAGACGCCGCGGAGGGCGTCGACCTGCACTTCGCCGAGGTGATAGACCTTTCGGATGTCGGTCAGTCGGATGAGGTCCAATTACGGTCTCCAAAACAGGCCATTGCCCGATTTGCTCGATCAATTGCCCGAATTGCCAAGCGGCATTTGCTGACGCCCGACATACTCAGGGCGGCCCAACGACTCGTAACTCTCGCGGAGTCATCCTGTCATGTTACCTCGCTTTCGTCGTAACGGGTTCACGCTGATTGAACTGCTCGTCGTCATCGCGATCATCGCGGTCCTGATCGGGCTGTTGCTGCCGGCGGTCCAGAAGGTCCGCGAGGCGGCGGCCCGCGCCAAGTGTTCGAACAACTTGAAGCAGCTGGGCTTGGCGATGCACAACTACCATGACAGCAATGGGAAGTTTCCTTACCTCCGCTCCGGCGGCGGCCAGAACCGGCACTCCTGGGCGCTTTTGTTGACGCCGTTCATCGAACAGGGCAACGTCTACCGCGCCATGTCGACGCCGATCACGGGCGTTTCGCAGACCGACACGTTCAACAACTTGACGTCGACCGACCCGGCGATCGTCTCGGCCAGGACGTCGGGGGTGAGCGTGTTCGTATGCCCGAGCCGACGGGGCACCGGAGAGCTGACGCCGATCGACCCCGGCAACCTCGGTGTGACGGGTCAGCCGAGCGACTACGCGGCGTCCGCGGGCGATGCGAAGATGTCATCGACCTTACCCGCGACGACGGGCGTGTTCACGTTCGCCAACGCCTCGAACTTGGCGGGCTTCCAGGCGCTCGCCCTTCGGATCCAGGACATCCCCGACGGGACCAGTAACACAGTGATGATCGGCGAGAAGCACATTCCAACCGACCATCTGTTCGACCCAAACATGGACACTGTAATCTACAGTGCAGGCACTCAGAACTCCTACTACCGCGTCGGAGGGCCGTCGAATCCACTGGCCCTATCGCCCACCACAGACATCAACTCACAGTTCGGTAGTTGGCACAGCAGCGTCGTCCAATTCGTGCTCGCCGACGGGAGCGTCCGCGGCATTCCCGTCAGCATCCCTGGGACGATCCTCGGCTACCTGACCAACGTCAAGGATGGCAATCCGGTCCCCAGCCTCGACTAGCGGTCGGTACACGAGGAGTGTCATGTTGCGGAAGTGCTGCTTTGTGTTCGCGATGAACCTTGCGCTGCTCGCCGGCTGTAACTCGGGCCGGTGCATTGTCACCGGAACTGTGTCGTACGAAGACGGAAGCCCCGTCCAAGCTGGCAGCGTGATCGGCGAGGCCACGGTCGACGGCAAGCTCGTCGCTGTGCAGGGGACGATCAAGAACGGTAACTTCAGTTGGGGCGGCGCAAAGGAAGGCGACGGGGCGTTGCCCGGCCAGTATAAGGTGATCGTCGTGCCCATCTCCTTGAGTGAGTACCAGCTCGGGCAGGGCATGACGCCAGCGGTCGACAGTAGGTTCGGGAAATACGAAACGTCGGGCCTAAGTTTCGAGGTCAAGCCCGGCAAGAACGAGTTCAACATCAAGGTGACGAAGCCCAAGAACTCGCGGCGCGGGCCGCCTGGCTGAACGCGGAGCTGTCCGAGAGGGGGCGAGGTCGCCTTTACGGTCAACATTCGGCGGAAAACAGTCGCCAAGCAATATGGCGATCGACATCCACATTGCTTGGCTTGCGTTCCGCCGATTAGGATGGGACGAGGAGGTTCCCCGCCATGCGGACGGACGTGAGTTCCATCCTCGACGCCGCGCTGCGCCTCCCGAACAACGAACGAGCCGAACTCGCGTCCCGCCTGCTCGAGAGCCTCGAGCCGGTGTTCGCCGACGCCGACATCGAGGCCGCTTGGGCCGCGGAAATCAAGCGGCGGATCGACGACTTGAATTCGGGTAAAGAAAAAACCATCCCCTGGGATAAGGCGCGACGGATGATCTTCGGGGACATGGATGAGCCCGAAGCCGATTGACTTCGACCGCCGAGCCATTGCCGAAGCGCGGAAGGCATGGTTGTGGTACGCTCGCCGGAGCCCGTCATCCGCCGCCCGATTTCAAGCGGAATTCGACCGAGCGGTCGCCGAAATCACCGCGAACCCACGCCGCTGGCCGCGGCATGCCCTCGGCACTCGGTACTTCCGGCTCACCCGCTTCCCTTACTTGGTCATCTATGCCGAGTCGCGGCGGCTGGTCAAAGTTATCGCCGTCGCCCACACGAGCCGTCGCCCCGGCTATTGGCGACGGCGACTGCCGTAAACTCCCCCGGAATGTCACCGGCTCCTCTCCCACGCGGTGAATCCTCAGCCTAACGTTTATAATCTAAGCGGAAGGAGCGTCGACCCCTCGACGCCCGCACGGGGCGGAACTCGCCATGCCTCAAGACCTCTACGACGTCCTCGGCGTCTCCCGGACGGCCTCGGAGGACGAGATCACCAAGGCTTATCGCAAACTCGCGCGACAATACCACCCCGACCGCAATCCCGGCGACAAGGCCGCCGAGGCGAAGTTCAAGGACATCTCCGCCGCGTACGAGGTGCTCTCGGACACGCAGAAACGGGCGCAGTACGACCAGTTTGGGGCGGCCGGGCCGGGGTTTCCGAACGGCGCGGGCGAGGGCGGGTTTCATTTCGGCGGCGGGCCGGGCGGGTTTCAGTCGGTCGACCCGGAGACGGCCGAGCGGCTCTTCGGCCAGTTCTTCGGCGGCGGTGGCGGCGGGATGGGCGGCGGCAGTCCGTTCGGCGATCTCGGCGACCTCCTCGGCGGCGCGCGCGGGCGATCGTCGGGCGGCCGACGCACCCGGCAGCGCGCGGCCCCGCAGGCGGTCGAGGCCGAGGTCACAATCCCCTTCACGACCGCGGCCTTGGGCGGCGGGGTGTCGCTCTCGATCGACGGCCGCGAGGTCGAAGTCAAAGTCCCCCCCGGTTTCGAGGACGGCAAGACCCTCCGCATCGCCGGACAGGGCCCCGGCGGGGCCGACGTGCACCTGAAAGTCCACGTCGCGCCGCACCCTTACTTCCGCCGCGAGGGCAACGACCTGGTTCTGACCGTGCCGCTGGCGCTGCCCGAGGCGGTGCTCGGCGGCAAGGTCGACGTGCCGACGCTCGACGGCGGCAAGTTGACGGTGACGATCAAGCCGGGCACGTCGAGCGGGACGCGAATGCGCGTCCGCGGCCAGGGCATCAAGGGCGGCGACCTGTACATCGAGGCGAAGGTGGCGGTACCGACTCCGGCCGACGACCGCAGTCGGGAATTGATTGACGAGTTCGCGAAACTGAATCCCCAACGGCCGCGAGTCGGACTGCCGTGGGAATGAACACGAGACACGAAACACGAAACACGAAACACGAGATACGGCCGGCGACGACGAAACGGGCGAATCGCCACCCGACCATCGCTTCCGCGCCTGCGAGCACCTCCGTCGGCCGGCGGACTTTCAGCGCGTTTACGACCGCCGCCGCTCCGTCAGCGATGAACAGTTGATCGTCTACGCCCGCGACAACGACTTGCCTTACAACCGCCTCGGCCTGTCCGTATCGCGCAAGTTCGGCGGCGCGGTACAGCGCAACCGGATGCGGCGGCTGTTCCGCGAGGCGTACCGGCTGACGAAGCACGACCTGCCGACCGGGCTCGATCTTGTCGTGATCCCCCGCAAGCGCGAGGAACCGTCGCTCACATCTTTGCTGGAAGCGATGCCGAAACTTATCACGCAGGTGGCGAAGAAACTGGCCAAGGACCAGCAGAAGGAGAAGCCGTGATCGCCTGGGTGCGGCGATTCGTGGCGGCGGGGCTGATCGCGGGCGTCCGCGGGTATCAACTCTTCGTCCGCCCGATCCTGCCGCCGGCGTGCCGGTTTCAGCCGAGCTGCAGCGAGTATTTCATCCTCGCGGTCCGCAAGTACGGCCCGATCCGCGGGGCGTGGCGCGGCGTCTGTCGGATCTGCCGGTGTCACCCTTGGCACGCGGGCGGGTACGACCCGCCGTAAGAAGGGATGAAGAAAGGGATGAGGGATGAGGGATGAAATGAAAACCAAAAGGCATCTTCCGATTCTTCCCCCCTCATCCCTCATCCCTTTCTTCATCCCTCATCCTTCATCCCTCATCCTTCATCCTTCATCCCTTCTCACAGCATTTCCACCGCCGTGACCACCGCCTCCACCGTCTTCTCCACGTCCGCCTCGGTGTGCTCGCAGGTCAGGAACATGCCTTTGCCCGGCAGGTCCACGCCGTTGAGGATCATCGCCTGGCGGAAGGCGTGGATCTTCTTGACGTCCTTCGCGCCGTCCAGCGCATCGACCGAGCCGTCGAACGGGATAAAGTCGTCGCCGGATGGCCGCGGGCCTTTGTAGTCCAACACCAGGTGAACGAGCGAGAAGTCGCCGTAGGCACATAGCGGCAGGTCGCGCTCGGCGAACGTTTCGTTCAGCCGCCGGCGAAGCAGCGTCGCCAGTCGATTCGCCCGCTCGCCCGGTTTGCCGGTGGCGACGCGCTTGAGGGCGACGATGCCGGCGGCCGCTGAGAGTGGATTGCCGTTGAAGGTGCCGGGGTGGTTCATCTTCGGCTTGCCGGGTCGCTTCTCCATGGCCGCGAGGATGTCCGCGCGACCAGCGACGCAGCCGCCCGGCAGACCGCCCGCGAGGATCTTCGCCAGCGTCGTCATGTCGGGTTTGACGCCGTAATGCGCCTGCGCCCCGCCCGGACTGACGCGGAAGCCGGTGATGACCTCGTCGAAGATCAGCACGCGGTCGTACTTGGTGGTCAGCTCGCGGAGGCCCTTGAGGAACGCGCCGCGGATCGGCACGAGGCCCCAGTGGCCGCCCGTCGGTTCGAGGATGACGCAGCCGATCTGCGGATCGGACTTCAGCACCTGCTCGACGCGATTGAGATCGTTGGGCGGCAGGATGACCGTGTTCTCCGCGACCGGGTCGGGCACGCCGGGGACGGGCGTGCCGTCATACGGCTGGTACGCGCCCGGCATGACGAAATCGTGCCAGCCGTGGAAGTGGCCCTGGAACTTCAGCACCTTCGGCTTGCCCGTGACGATCCGCACCAGCCGTAACGCCATCAGCGTCGCTTCGGTCCCCGACGACGTGAACCGCACGCGCTCGGCCGACGGCACGAGTTGCTGGACGAGCCGGCCCCATTCGACTTCCAGTTCGTGGCAGGCGCCGAGGTGCGTGCCGCGGGCCATCTGCTTTTGAACGGCCTCGACGATGTCGTCCGGGCTGTGACCGAGCAAGAGGGCGCCGTGGCCGGAGAAATAATCGATCAGTTCCGGACCGTCCACCGACCATTTGTGCGCCCCTTTCGCCCGGTCGATGTAAACGGGAAACGGCTCGAGGTAGCGCAGCTCGTGCGTGACCCCGGAGGGGAAGACGGCCTTCGCCTTCTCGTACAGGGCGCGGGATTTGGGGAAGGCGGCGGTGTAACGGTCGGCGAGCGGGGCAGCGGTCACGGTCGCGGTCATGGGGGCCTCCGGGGTTTTCCGTAGTGTAGCGGCGCGTCGCCGAACCGTGAATCCCTACGAACTGCCGATCGCCACGCCGGCCAGGAAAACCAGCACCCCGCCGACGACCACCTGGAAAACGGCCGACGGCAGCGGCGTGTCCATGAACCGGTTGCGGATCCACGCGATCACGCCCAGCTCGACCAACACCACGGCGATCGCGAGGACCGTCGCCCGGTGCACGTCTCCCAGGAGATAGGGCAGCGTGTGTCCGAGTCCGCCGAGTGCGGTCATCAGCCCGCAGACGACGCCGCGGAACCACGGCCGGCCGCGACCCGTCAGCGACCCGTCGTCCGAGAGCGCCTCGGCGAACCCCATGCTGATGCCCGCGCCGATACTCGCCGCCAGCCCGACCCGGAGCGTCTCCCAACTGTTCTGCGTGGCAAACGCCGCGGCGAAGAGCGGGGCGAGCGTCGAGACCGAGCCGTCCATCAGCCCCGCCAGGCCCGGCTGAACGACTTGCAAAAGGAACAGCCGTTTGCGTGCGGCTTCCTGTTCTTCGGCCGGCTCCGTCGGGCTGAACGACTCGGCGATGTGCTCGTGTTTGCGCTCCTCTTCGGCGAGGTCGCCGAGGAGTTGGCGGACGCTCGCGTCGGTCGTTTTGCGAACACCCGCCTCATAGAACCGCCGCGTCTCCAGCTCCATCGTCTCCGCCTGTTGTCGAACCTCGTCGAGCGTGAGCGGCCGGCCGCGCCAAA
This sequence comes from Gemmataceae bacterium, assembly GCA_035494815.1. Classification (GTDB taxonomy): domain Bacteria; phylum Planctomycetota; class Planctomycetia; order Gemmatales; family Gemmataceae; genus DATJGQ01. Next base: position 297 of record DATJGQ010000196.1, on the reverse strand, counting down.
CCGACGGGCGATGGACGAACCCTTTTACGTCGTGTCGGCGGATAAGGGGAATGTGCTCGCCGAACTTCTCCCGGTAGAGCGTCAGCAACCGATGCCGGTGGCCGTCCTCTTCGGCCCGCATCTGGCGGAAGTGTTCCGCCGCGGCGGGTTGACTGGTCTTGAGCGCTTCGGCGAAGTCGGCGTAGATGCGGGCGTCTTCCTCCTCCAGCGAGATCGCCAGCGCCAGGATTTCCTGCTCGGTCAGACTCTTGAAGCTGCGCATGCGGACAAGCCTCACGGGAGGTAGGACAGTGATCT
>DATJGQ010000195.1:0-2336 GCA_035494815.1 Gemmataceae bacterium | reverse complement strand
AAGACGCAAAGCCGCCAAGAAGTCGTCTTCTTGGCGGCTTTGCGTCTTTGCGCGAGCCCATTTCTTCGTTACAACAAACGCTGCGGCCCGAATCTCCCAACCGCGAGGCACGTCATGACCCGGCCCGGCCCGTTCGCCGTTTTGGCGCTTCTGACGGCCGGTCTCAGTCTCGCCGCCGCGGAAGAACCGCTCGACGACGCCCGTCGGTTCGAACAGTCCATCCAGCAGGCGATCGCCAAGGCCGAACCGGCGATCGCCTGCCTGCTCGTCTACCGCGGTCAGACGCCCGCGGATAACCGCTTCGACCGCAACGGCACCGACTCGGATTCCAAGGTCCCCGACTATTTCGGCAGCGGCGTCGTCCTGTCCCCGCAGGGACTGATCCTCACCAACTACCACGTCGTCCGCGACGCCAACCACGTCCAGGTCCGGCTCCCCGGTCAGCCCGAACGCGACGGCGGTGCGGAGGCCCATTTGTTCGCGGGCGACGCCTTTAGCGATTTGGCGGTCCTCAAGCTGACGCACGCAGTTCCGCAGGGACTCACCGCCATTTCGCTCGGCAACGGCGAGAAGCTTCGCAAAGGGAGCTTCGTGATTGCGATGGGCCATCCGTACGCCGCCGGTTTCCGCGACGGCAGCCCGAGCGCGAGTTGGGGCATCGTCAGCAATCTCCGGCGACGCTTACCGGGCAGTCCGAACGAGGCGAATCGAAAGGAGTCGCTGAGCCATTACGGCACGCTGATCCAGACCGACGCGCGACTGAACCTGGGCCAGAGCGGCGGGGCACTTCTCGACCTCGACGGGCAACTCGTCGGCCTGACGACGGCGCACACCGCCCTGACCGGCTATGAGGCGTCCGGCGGTTTCGCGATGCCGATCGACGCCGCGGTCCGCCGCGTCATTGACGTACTCATGCGCGGCGAGGAGGTTGAATACGGCTTTCTCGGCGTGACCACCGACGGGTCGTTCGCCGGCCGCAGGCGGGGCGGCGTTCCGATCCTCACGGTCAGCGGGAATTCGCCGGCGATGCGGGCGGGACTCCGACCCGGCGACGTGATCCTGGAAGTGAACGGCCAGCCCGTCCGCGAGCCCGACGACATGAAGCTGCACCTCGAGTGTGGCCTCGCGGGCCGCAAGACCCTGCTGACCATCGAGCGAGGCGTGGGGGTCGCGAAGGAACGGCATGTGTTACCGGTCATCCTTGCGAAAGCCGCGCCGAAGCCGGGTTTCGCGAGCGGCCGGCCCAAGCCCGTCTACGGCTTGCGGGTCGACTACACGAGCATTCGCGGCGACAACCCCATCCCCCCTGGCGTATTCGTCCGCGAGTTTCAGGAGCCGGTCCCCGGTAAGCAACCGCGGCTGAACGAGACCGACATCATCACGCACGTGAACGGCAAGGCGGTCAATAGCCCGGCGGAGTTTTACCGCGAGGCGGAACCGAACGCGACAGCGAACCGAGTACTGCGACTCACGCTGTATCCCAATCGCACCATCACACTCCCCTGACAACATGCGCTACGCCATCTGCAACGAGACGTTCGAGGGCTGGGACCACGCCCGCGTCTGCACGACGGTCGCTGAACTGGGCTACGGCGGACTCGAAATCGCGCCGTTTACTCTCGCCCCGCGAATCACCGACGTCACGGCCGAGCAGCGGCGCACCCTGCGCAAACAGGCCGAAGACGTCGGCCTAAAGATCATCGGCTTGCACTGGCTGCTGGCAAAGACCGAAGGGTTCGTCGTGACATCGCCGGACGCGGCGGTGCGTCGGCGGACGGCGGAGTACCTGGGCGAGTTGGCCCGCTGCTGCCGCGACCTGGGCGGCGATCTGATGGTTTTCGGCTCGCCGGCCCAGCGCCGCATCCCGGCCGGCAAGTCGAAGGCGGAAGTCGCCGACTTCGCGGTCGACACCTTCCGCACCGCGGCGCCGGCCGTTGCCGACGCCGGCGTGCGACTCTGCCTGGAACCCCTCGCCACCTCGGACACCGATTTCATCAACACCTGCGCCGAGGCGGTCGACCTGCTCGATCGGATCGATCATCCGAATTTCGTCTTGCACCAGGACGTCAAGGCGATGACTTTCGAGTCGGATCCGATCCCCGACCTGATCCGTCGGCACGCCGCCCGCACCGGGCACTTCCACGCCAACGACGCCAACCTCCGGGGTCCGGGATTCGGCAACACCGATTTCAAGCCGATCTTCAAGGCACTCAAGGACAGCAAGTACGGCGGCTGGGTGTCGGTCGAGGTGTTCGACTACTCTCCGGATCCCCAGACAATCGCCCGGGACAGCATCCGGTACATGCGGGAATGTGAGAATGCATGATCGCGCCGTC
>DATJGQ010000194.1:0-3459 GCA_035494815.1 Gemmataceae bacterium | reverse complement strand
GTTCGGGTGGTCGAGCCTGGCGGCGGCACGGACCTCGCGGCCGAACCGCTCGACCGCCTCCGGGCTGTCCAGCAAATGCCGGCTGACGACCTTGAGCGCGACCAGCCGCTCCATAACTGTGTGTTCGGCCTGGTAGACGACGCCCATCCCGCCCTGGCCGAGCTGACGGAGGACGCGATAGCGCGGGTGACTCCGGAGGGCGGGCGGCAAGTCGTCGGCTTCGACCGGAGGGATTGGGGCAGGCACGTCGCCGCGAGTCACGGCCGCCTGGCGCGATGGCGTGGCCGCGTGCGGCGAGGACACGGCGGGCGACGGCCGCTTGCGCAGCAGTTCGACGAGCGAGTCGGGCGGCGTGTGCTCGGCGACGGTGCGACAGGCGCCGCAAGTGTCGAGGTGGGCCCGGACGGTCTCGGCGGCCGCGGCGTCGAGTTTGCCGAGGGCGAAGTCCGCCAAGGTCGATTCCGGCGGATGGGCGGAAACTATCGGTGGCACGAATTCACCCCCGAGTGCACGGACGCGCGAGTCAACGGCCGACGAAATAGAGAATGCGCGCCGCGGGCGAACCTTTCCAGGAAGTCCTTGTTGGGCCGGCCCCTCAGGGGCGGCGGTGCTGCCGTCAATCCAAAAGCTCGCGAGCTTCTTCCCGTAGCCGGGCCAGCACCTTGGACTTGGCGACGAGGGCGGCGTTGACCGTCGTGCCCATTTCCGCGGCGACCTCGGCCGCGGGCAGACCGTCTACGGCCTGACGGCGGAACGCCCGCCAGGTGTGTGGCGAGAATTCCGACTCCAGCATCTCGAGCAACCGCTGGGCGACGTGGCGGTCGTGATCGAGGTCCCACTGCCGGCTCACGGGACTGGCGGGGTCTTCGAGTTCGGCAAGTTCCACTACGGCGGCGCTTCCCCCGGCACCGCGAGCCGGTCCGCGGCGTTGTCGCCACCACAGGCTGACGCGGTGGGCAGTCACGATTCGCAGCCAGGCGCGAAACGACCCCGGTCGCTGCCGCTTGAATCGCGGCAGTTCACGGACGAGCACGGCCATGATGTCCTGGACGAGATCATCCCGGTCTTCGGACAGCGCGCGGTCGCGGAGCCATTGGCGGATAAACGGCTCGTAGACGTCGAGCAGCCGTTGCCAGTCGTTGGGGCTGGGCTGCGACCGCAAGCGGTCCAGCAGGCTGACGGACGTAACCGGCACGGCGAGGCCTCGTCGGGGAATGGCCTATTGTCCGGCCGGGGCTCAAGTGCGTCAACGGGATTCGGCCCGCCTCTCAAGGCCGCGGGTCGAGAACATTCGCCTCGATCAGGGTCTTGACGATTTCGTCGAGCAGCGTCTCGGCATGCCCGACCGTTTCCTTTCGTTTTTGGGAAGCGGCTTTGCCCTTAACGGTTGCGGTTTTTGGCGGGTTGATCAAGGTTTCGAGCCGCTGGATTTTTTCGCGAGCGCGGTCGAGGTAGCCTTGAACGTCCTTGCCCCTTCGGCCGTCTTCGATCGCCTTCATCGCCCCCCGCACGTCGATGATGGTGCCCTGCTTAAGGGTCTTGCGCGTCTGCGTTTCCGTGGTCTGGCCCGTAAACTCCAGTCGCTCCAAGTCATGTTCGATGGTGCGTAGCCGGGCCACGGCCGAGGCGATTCTCTCAGCATTCGACGCCGGCGTGGTACTCGGTGGCGGGGCGGAGGCCGGAGTCGGCTCATCGGGCTTCGGCGCCGCCGGCTTGGTGGGCAGCTCCTTGATCTGGATATTGCGATACCAGACCTCGGCCTTATCCGCCCGCAGGGCAATTCGGCCGAATGGTCGGCGGATTTCCGGGGCGGCGTCCTTGTTCTGGTAACTTCCCGCGAGGCCGACGTCAGAAACGATCGTACCGTTGAGCGTGACCCTCACCCTCGGCCCGACCGCGTCGAGGACCAACTGGTTCCATTCTCCGAATGGTTTCTGATACTCGTCGTCGGCTTTAGACGTAAATCCGAGCCGTGGGCCGAGCATAACGCTCCCGGTACCCATGCGCCGCCTCATGGGCCCGTCACTGATTACGATCGACGGCGCCAGCCGCTCTCCCACACTGTCCGCGGGCATCCGGAAATCGAGGCCGCTCAAAGCTCCCCGCTTTGCGACGCGGTACTCAAGCCGCAAGTGGAAATCCGAGTAGTCCTGATTTGTTTGCAGCCGGCTGATCGGTAGTGCGGAATGAGCAATCAACGCCGGCTCCGTGGGGCTTATGGTGAATGCCTCCGGTTCGCCAACAACGGACCAGCCCGTCAGGTCCTTGCCGTTGAAGAGGGGCACAAAGCCTTCGCTGATGGTAGGAGGCGGAACAGGCGCTGGCGTCGTCGCGGCCGGATCGGTTTTGGTCGCGGGCATCTCCGGAGACGCATCCGCCGGCTTGGGAGCGGCCTCGACGCGGCGCGGCTCGGGGGCGAGCTTCTCGTTCGTGCCCTTGTTGTTCAGAGCCAATTCCGTGGTCTCGGCGCGCTGCCTGCTTCGGAGCGAGAAGACGAGTCCCATGATCACCGTGCCGACGAGAAGGGCGCCGGCGACGGCCACGACCGGGACTAGCCAGCGCGAATGCTCTTTCGGGCGATCTTCCTCATCCGACTCCGCGCGTGTCAAATTGCCGAATGGTGTCGTAGGACTCGGTTTCGTTTCCAGCCGCCCGACCGCGGGCACCACAACCGCGGCCGCCGCGGACTGCCGCGCGGGTTTTTCCGGCGCAGACCTGCCAATGGCCGCCAGCGCATCGGCTACTTGCTTGGGCGTTTGGGGCCGCTGTTCCGGCGATTTCGCCAGCATTCGGACCAGTAGGGCGGCGAGGTCCGGCGGCACTTCGGGCCGGAGCCGCGTGACCGGCGGCGGCTCCTGGTCGATGTGGGCCATGATCACCTGCAGGTCGTTGCCTTCCGCCGAGCGGAACGGCGGCCGGCCCGCGAGCAGGCAGTAGAGCGTGCAGCCCAGGGCGTAAATGTCGGCCCGGATGTCGGCGTTCTTCGTGTCCAGGGCCTGCTCCGGGGCCATGTACTCCGGCGTGCCCATCGCCATGTCTTTGCGGGTCAGTTCGGCGCCGCGCTGGCGTTCGCTGTTCAGCTTCGCCAGTCCGAAGTCGAGGATCTTGACGACGCCCCTGGGCGTCAGCATCAGGTTCGCCGGCTTCAGGTCGCGGTGGACCATCCCCTTCTCGTGCGCGTGCTGCAGGCCGAGGGCCGCCTGGCGGATGTACTGGCAGGCGTGGGAGATCGGCAGCGGGCCCTTGCGGTCGAGCAGGTCGGAGAGGCTCTTGCCCTCGACGTATTCCATCACCAGCAGTTGCAGGTCGTCGGCCTGCTCGGCGTCGTAGGCGCGGACGATGTTCGGGTGGTCGAGCCTGGCGGCGGCACGGACCTCGCGGCCGAACCGCTCGACCGCCTCCGGGCTGTCCAGCAAATGCCGGCTGACGACCTTGAGCGCGACCAGCCGCTCCATAACT